>JAGXII010000037.1 GCA_024635735.1 Christiangramia sp.
CACTATAAAAGATGGAATTGTGAGCCTGAATATGCAAAATGTAAAAGAAATTTTAGAAAATGACGATTTCCTGTTTCTTGATACCGGTTCTCCTCATCACGTAATTTTTACTGAGAATATCGGCACTATGGATGTTAAAAAGATCGGAGCTGAAATTCGATATTCAGATCATTATAAAAACGGAGGTACCAATGTGAATTTTGTAGAGCCACTTTCAAAGGATTCCTTTTCTGTGAGGACATATGAAAGAGGAGTGGAGGATGAAACCCTTTCCTGCGGCACCGGGGTTACTGCTGTGGCACTGGCGGCCTTCAAATCTGGGAAAACTACATCAGAAAAGGTTACTTTATTGACTCAAGGCGGAGAGCTTTCCGTTAGTTTTAAAAAGAAGGATGACGGATTTTCAGATGTCTGGCTTTCCGGTCCTGCCGAACAGGTTTTTAAAGGTGAAATTATATGTTAACATTAACCGGAAAAAAAGTCTATTTAAGGGCTCTGGAGCCAGAAGATCTTGATTTTGTTCATAAAATTGAAAATGACGAGAATTTCTGGGAGATAAGTTCTACTCAAACACCTTATTCCAAATTTCTTATTCGTCAGTATCTCGAGAATGCGCACCGTGATATTTATGATATCAAACAATTACGTCTGGTAATATCTACAAAACGCCACCGTACTGTTGGTTTAATTGATGTTTTTGACCTGAATCCTAAAGACAGGCATGCTGCCATTGGTATCCTGATCGCCGATAAAAAAGATCGTAAAAAAGGTTTCGGATCTGAGAGTTTATCATTGCTTTGTGACTATTGTTTTAAACACCTTGGCTTACATCAGGTATATGCAAATGTCGCTGAAGAAAACCGTGAGAGTATGAAGGTTTTTGAAAATAACGGCTTTAGAAAAGTTGGCCTTAAAAAAGACTGGACATTGTTCAATGGGGGATTTAAAGATGAGTTCCTTTATCAACTTATAAATAATGTACATTAGAAAGATAATGTTTGCGATCGCCGTTCTTGGCTTGATCGGTTTAGGAATTTTTAGCTATTACATATACAACAGTATTTTTTCTTCCAACACCAGCTTTAAAGCTAAGGAAGAAATAGTGTATATCCCTACAGAGGCCGGATTCCAAACGGTGCTTGACTCCTTAAGGCCTCTGGTAAAAGATCTGGAAAGCTTCAGTCTTATTGCGCAAAAGAAAGGATATACCAATAATGTAAGACCGGGAAGATATATTCTCAAAAAAGGAATGAATAATAATGAACTGGTGAACGCCTTAAGAATTGGGAATAAACCTGTGCATGTTGTTTTTAATAACCAGGAACGGCTTGAAGACCTGGCCGGAAGGGTTGCTGCGCAAATAGAAGCTGATAGTACTGCATTGTTGCAGTCTTTTAAGGATTCCACTTTTCTTAATCAGAATAAATTTCGGGAGAATACTGTGCTTGGGATGTACATTCCCAATAAGTACGAATTCTACTGGAATACATCTGCGGAAGAATTCCGGGAGCGAATGAAAAAAGAATATAATCGCTTCTGGAATGATGAAAGATTGAAAAAAGCTGAAGAAATTGGCCTTGCACCAACCGAGGTGATTACTTTGGCTTCTATAGTTCAAAAAGAAACTGCCAAGGTCGAAGAACGTCCTAAAGTGGCAGGAGTTTACATGAACCGCTATAAAAATGGCTGGAAACTGGATGCCGATCCAACGATTATTTATGCCATCAAGCAAAAAACGGGAAAATACGATACTATTATCAAGCGTGTTCTTTATAAAGATCTGGAATTAGATTCGCCTTATAATACTTATAAATATGCCCAACTACCTCCGGGACCTATCTCCATGCCGGATATTTCTTCTATAGACGCTGTACTCAATTATCAGCTTCATGATTATTTCTATTTTGTGGCCAATGTAGAAAATTTTGGATACCATAAATTTGCCAAAACCCTTGCCCAGCATAACCGGAATAAGCAGGAATATATACGCTGGATCAACCGTAAGGGAATAAAACGTTAGAGCTTCATTTCTTTAGGATTTCTTAAACATGTAAGCCTCAATAAGTTATTCTTAAGTTAAAAGAAAATAAACTTTAAAAAACGTTTAACACCTTGTATATCAAATTATTAAAATTTGTCATACCTTTGCCCGGCAAATATGAGAGGGGCACATCATTTTAAAATGGTTTGCCAATTACCTTTCAAAAACAAACTCAATGAGAAAGAAAATTGCAAAATTTTCAATCTTACCTCTGGCAGCGGGTTCTATATTTTTTAGTTTTTCAACTAAAGATGCTGCCAAGTTAAATATGGAAAATTATTCCACTTACGATCTTAATCTGGATTACACAGTGAAAGATGTTAAAGCGGAGATTGAACCAGATTTTAAAATTTCCCACACCTCCCCATTTCTTGGTAAATCATATGTTGGTTTTAAAGAAGCTCTGGGATTCAAAGAATCTCAAGGCGACTATAAAACTATCAACCACTATGGTTATCTGGGAAAATATCAGTTTGGAAAGGGAACTTTGAAACTGGTGGGTATTTACGATACCATAGATTTTCTTAATTCACCTGCTTTACAGGAAGCTGCTTTCTATGCAAATGCTTCTCGTAATAAATGGATCCTGCAGAGGGATATTAAGAGATTTGTTGGGAAAACTATTAATGGTGTGGAGGTTACCGAATCTGGTATTCTTGCAGCAGCCCATCTTGCAGGCCCTGGAAGTGTGAAGAAATATCTTCGCAGCTGGGGAGCTCAGGCTTTTAGTGACGCATTTGGAACTACTATCAAAACTTACATGAAACGATTTGGAGGTTATGATGTCTCTTTTGTGAAAACTGAAAAGAACGCCAGGGTGGATTTCGAAAAATTCAGAGCCTAAAGATCTTTTTGGATAATAAAGATAGCCGGTCTTTTATGAAGGTCGGTTTTTATATTTTTCCATTCCGAGGCGGTCGCGGTTTTGATGAATTCGTTAGGCAGCGTTAGGTCGCAGGCTACGCAGATTCTTGTTGTAGGATGAAGAGTATTTATAAGATCTTCAAGGAATTTCATATTTCTGTAAGGGGTCTCAATAAATATCTGAGCCTGATTCTTTTCCAAAGAAATTCTTTCCAGAAATTTTAATTCATTTTTTCTATCTTTTTTATCGATGGGTAAATATCCATGGAAGGTAAAACTTTGTCCGTTCATGCCACTTGCCATCATTGCAAGTAGGATGGAGGAGGGGCCAACAAGAGGAACTACTTTAATTCCATAACGATGTGCGAGTTTGACTATTTCGGCACCGGGATCTGCCACCCCGGGACAGCCCGCCTCGGTAAGAAGTCCCATATTTCTGCCATCTTTTGCAGCATCCAGAAACGAGGGGATATCTGCGGGATCTGTAAACTTATTAAGTCCCTTCAGTTTAAGACTTTGTTGAGATTTTTCCGGAAGAATTTGTTTTATAAAGCGTCTGGCTGATTTTTCATTTTCAACAATAAAATCTTCAATACTGTCAATTATTTTCTCATTCAGAAGAGGGAAAACTTTGTTTGGATCAGACTCTCCGAGGCTAACCGGAATGAGGTATAACTTTCCATAGTTTTTTGATTCGGAACTCATAAGGTTCCGTTATTCAGTTTTTCAGCAATGAGTTCACAGGCTTCATCCAGCATTTGGTATACATTTTCGAATCCCTGCTCGCCGCCATGATATGGATCAGGAACATCAACATTTTCAGAAGGGAAGATCTCTTCAAGAATCAAATGTACTTTTTGGCGATGTTCATCACTACTAGCCATAGACATCACATCTTTGAAATTTGAATTATCCATCACGAAAATATGGTCGAAATCTTCAAAATCCTGTTCAGAAAATTGCCTTCCCCGTTGATCGGTAATGTCGAGATTATATCTTTTAGCGGTAGCGATAGATCTTTTGTCGGGTTCAGAACCAATATGCCAGCTCCCGGTTCCGGCAGAATCAACAAAAACTTTTGTAGGATTAACCTTAGATTTAAGAATACCTTCGGCCAGAGGTGACCTGCAAATATTGCCCAGACACACCATCAATACCCTGGTTTTCATAAACGATATTTTATAAAGTGAGTTTCTTGTTGAGGTCTTCAACAAATTTTTTGAATTGTTTATCGGTAGAAGCAAGATTGTCGACTGTTTTACATGCATGTAGTACAGTGGCGTGATCACGACTTCCAATTTGAGAGCCAATACTTGCTAAAGAAGCTTTGGTAAATTTCTTGGCAAAGAACATAGCGAGCTGTCTGGCCTGAACGATATGTCGTTTTCTGGTCTTAGACTGAAGTGTATCTACATCCATTTGGAAATAATCGCTTACAACCTTTTGGATATAGTCTATAGAAACTTCTCGTTTTGTGTTCTTTACGTAATTATCTACGATCTTCTTGGCAAGTTCCAGGGTGATATCTTTCTTATTGAAAGAGGAGTGGGCGATCAAGGATATAATAGCGCCTTCCAGTTCACGTATATTGGTTTTGATATTATTGGCAAGGAATTCAACAATATCTTCCGGCATTTCAACACCGTCACGGTAAAGTTTATTTTTAATAATGGAAACTCTGGTTTCAAAATCGGGATGCTGTAGTTCAGCCGACAGCCCCCATTTGAATCTGGAGAGTAATCGTTGTTCAATATCCTGCATATCTACCGGCGCCTTGTCACTGGTTAGGATAACCTGTTTTCCGTTTTGATGCAGATGATTAAAAATATGGAAAAATACATCCTGTGTTCCGGCTTTTCCTGAAAGCAGCTGGATGTCATCCACTACAAGAACATCAATGATCTGGTAGAAGTGAATAAAATCGTTTCGGTTATTTTTCTTTACAGATTCAATATATTGTTGGGTAAATTTTTCCGCAGAAATATATAAAACGGTCTTTTCCGGATATTTATCCTTGATTTCGACACCAATAGCGTGCGCTAAATGGGTTTTACCAAGACCTACACCTCCAAATACTAAAAGCGGATTGAAAGAGGTTCCTCCGGGTTTATTGGCTACTGCTAATCCTGCAGACCTCGCCAGACGGTTGGACTCTCCTTCAAGGAAATTATCGAAATTATAATTAGGGTTAAGCTGAGATTCGATCTTTACATTTCTAATTCCAGGAATGATAAATGGATTCCGGAGCTCAGGACTTTTATTCTTTATAGGAACATCAACCTCCTGAGAGGCCATGTTAGCTCTTTGTGTACTTGGAATCCTTTCGGTAAATGGTAATTTATTACCATATGTGTTTTCCATTTTAATCACGTAGACCAGTTTCGCCTTGTCACCAAGTTCACGTGTCAAAGAAACCTTCAACAATTTAACGTAATGTTCTTCAAGCCATTCGTAGAAAAATTTAGAAGGGACCTGTATGCTTAGAGCACAATCTGTTAGTTTCACTGCTTGGATAGGTTCAAACCATGTTTTGTATGCTTGAGGTGTAATGTTATCCTGAATAAAAGACAGACAGTTATTCCAAACCGATTGCGCAGTTTTTGACATTATTTATTAAACGTTATTTTAGGTTAGTAGTATATCTATTGGAAGCTAGAAAATAAATCTTAACTAACTTGAGTGAGACAAATATGTGAACAAAAAATGTAAAAAAAAAACCATTTTGGGGTTGAATTTTAAGAAAAATTTATGCATACTTGCTCCCGAGCCTGAAGATAAAAAACCTTTCGCAAAAAGGCTATTTTTTTTACATGAAATCACATTTTTCTTTTTTAAAAGTCCGCTATGCCGAAACCGATCAAATGGGTGTGGTACATCATGGGAACTACCCTCAATACCTTGAAATAGCCCGAATTGACTGGCTTGATGCTCTTGGCATCTCATACAAAAGTATGGAAGAAAAAGGTATAATGTTGCCGGTATACGAATTAAAATTAAAATATATCAAACCGGTCACCTTCCATGAAAAACTTAAGATCGAGACGCGGCTTTCTGAAATGCCAAATGTTAAAATAACCTTCGACTACTCTATTTACAACGAAAAGGGGGAATTGGTCACTACAGCGACCTCAGTTCTGGTATTTATGGATTCAAAGACACGCCGGCCTGTTAGATGTCCAAAATATATATTGGATAAACTGAATTAAGTTTCAAGTTTTGAAATTTCGACTTTATAGGTATTGTCGAATTTTGAGAAAATAGACTCCGCTTCGTTTTTACGAACGGCAATATAAATTTTACAATCTAATTCCAGTTTCTGATCAATAATGTCCAGATCATTTTTTTTAATTACCTGCATGACCTTATTCATTTCAGGGTAATCAAACTTTACAATAAACACCTCGTCAATTGTTCTCTTAATGATATCTGAGGCTTCAAGGGCCATTTGCGCGGCGGTCTTATAGGCGCTGATAAGGCCACCCACGCCTAGTTTAACCCCTCCAAAATATCTCACCACTACAATAAGAATATTCGTAACATCAAAAGATTGAATTTGCCCATAAATGGGCATTCCTGCAGAGTTAGACGGCTCCCCATCATCATTCACGCGATACCGGTAATTATCCTCTTCCTTTCCCAGTTGCCAGGCATAACACCAGTGGCGGGCTTTATGGTGTTTAGACTTTAATTCCTCGAGATGTATGTTTACTTCTTCTTCAGTTTTTACAGGAAAAGCATATCCAAAAAATTTGGAATTCCTGTCTTTGAAAAGTACTTCCGGAGAGGGTTTCGTAAGGCTTTGGTAAGTGTCTTTCATATCGCCGAATTTGCTACAAGAATAATACTGATTATTGCTAAAACAAGGCCTATCCAGTTTTTCCTGATAAGCTTTTCCTTGAAAAGTATGATCCCGGTAATTGTTGAGAAGGTGACAATAGCAACATGGTTGATGGTAAAGATGGTTGAGCTTTCAAAACCCTCGCTACGCAACGCCATAACCAGAAAATAAATTGAATAGTAATTGGGAATCCCCAGGGCGATACCGCCGGCAATATTTCTCCAGGTGATCTTTAACTTCCCTAAAAAGGCCTGAACAATTAAAATTAAAGTACCGATGGTACCGGCGGTGGCAAAAATAGCAGAGGAGAAAAGGCCTACATCATTTTCAGCGACATATGAGGTTTCCAGATATTTTAAGCTGGTATCAATAGTCCCGCTGCCAATAAATACGAGTAGCGGAAAAATGAGATTTTCAGTTTTAATATTTAAGCCCTTTTCAGTTTTAATGGATGTTAGATAAACCGCTATCAGCGCCAGAATAATCCCGATGATTTTTAAGACACCTGTACTTTCATTGTAAAGAAAAATTCCGCAAAAAACAGGAATGGCAACCGACATCTTTGTAGCCACGGCCACTACCGATAATCCGCTTTTCTGTGTGGTGATCGCCGCCAGGTTAAAAACGATGATAAATAAGGCTCCCAGCATCAAAGCTCCGGGAAACCAGTTTTCAGAAGGAACCTGTGAAAAATCTGATCCGTCTATATATCCGAAAAAACCAACGGTACAAGCTAGAAAATAGTTGACAATGATCGCCTGAAGGGTATTTACGCCAAAACGCTTATAGAGTCTAAAGACCACAAATATTACAGTGGAAGACAGTACGCTTAGCAAGAGATAGATCAAAATAGCTCTTTTTTAGTGGTGAAGAGATCAATAACATCTTCACGGGTAGGTTCAATATTCCACGTTTTAAAGCCAAGCCTTTCGGCGACATCGGTATTTTCTTTAGTGTCGTCTATAAAAAGGCAATTTTCAGGATTAAGGTTATGATTATCCATGACGAATTCAAAGATTTCGGGATTAGGCTTTCTTAGACCGATTTCATGAGATAAGTAAAACGCTTCAAAACATTCCTGAAATTCGTTAAAGAAAGGAACATTGCTTTTGATATATTCGATATGATATTCGTTAGTATTGCTTAATAAGATGAGTTTGAAATTCTTTTCTTCAGAAAGCTTTTGAATAAATCGGAAGCGATATTCAGGGAACTCAAGTAAAATAGCATTCCATGAATTTAAAAAATCCTCCTGTTTAAGTTGTGGAAATTGAGACCGGTAATGCTCTGAAAATTCATCTGAAGTAACAAAGCCCTGCTCATATTCGCGATTCTTAGCGGTTATCGAATCTGGAAGTTTATCGATATCCATTTCTTTTAGCTTACGGCTGGTAGCATCTTTATCAAGGTTCACAAATACATCCCCAAAATCAAATACGATCGCTTCAATCATTCCTGTAAATTTTTAAATTATCGGTGTCAATATAGGATTCCTTCCATATTTTTCCGCTAATCTCCGGAGCTTTTAACCCTTTTTTAAGCTGCATATTTCCTGTAAAGATTCTGGCTTCGTCCCATAGACCTTTATCAATGAACTGCCTGAGGGTATTACTTCCACCTTCAATAATTACCGATTGTAATTCATATTTATATAAAACTTCACAAATCGCTTCTGAAATATTTTCTGAAAAATCTATTTCCTCAAAAATAAGATTCCCGTTTACTGATTTTTTCGGCTTATTTTCACAAATCACAATTGTTTTCTGGCTCCCATCAAGAACCGAGAAGGTTTCCGGAATCTTCAAATCTTTATCGATTACAATTCTTACCGGATTTTCTCCAGTCCATTTTCTTACATTAAGCTTTGGGTTATCTTCAAGCACCGTATTAGTCCCAACAAGGATCGCAGCTTCCTCACTGCGCCATTTATGAACAAGTTGTCCCGAATATTTATTGGAGATCCATACGGGCCGCTTTTCTTCTTTTGCTTCCGGAGCGATAAAACCGTCCTGTGATTGCGCCCATTTTAAAATAATATAGGGTCGCTGCTTTTTATGAAAAGTAAAAAAACGCTTATTTAATTCTAAACATTCTTTTTCAAGAATTCCAACCTGAACTTTGCAACCCGCATCCATAAGCCTTTTTATTCCTCTGCCGGCCACTTTGGCAAAAGGGTCTATGGTTCCAATAATTACTTTTTCTATTCCCCTTGCAATTATAAGATCGCTGCAGGGTGGTGTCTTTCCAAAATGACTACAGGGCTCAAGGCTTACGTAGATCGTCGCACTCTTAAGCAGGCTCTCATCTTTTACTGAATTTATCGCGTTAACCTCGGCGTGAGCCTCTCCTGCCTTACGATGCCAGCCTTCACCAATTATTTTCCCGTTGTGAACAATTACACTCCCAACCAGCGGGTTTGGATAGGTACTTCCAAGGCCGTTTCGGGCGAGTTCTATGCAGCGTTTTATGTATTTTTCGTGTATATTCACAGCACAAAAATAGAATTAATTAGGCAGAATGAATACATGGCAAATTCGGGCGATAAAACCCGAAGATAATCAGCAGGTTAAACAATTAATACGTAATGTACTTGTAGAGATGGGCGTTCCAAAAGTTGGAACCGCATATGAAGATAAGGCCCTTGATGATATGACCAAAACTTATGAGGGCGAAAGAAGTGAATATTTTGTAGTGGAGGAAAATTCCAGGATTATTGGAAGTGCCGGAATCGCTCCTCTCACGGGAATGGAAGAGAAGACCTGTGAACTTCAAAAAATGTATTTTCTTCCCGAAGCAAGAGGAAGGGGAATAGGTCTTGCAATGATTACTATTTGCCTTGACTTCGCCAGAAAAAATGGTTTTGAAACCTGCTATATCGAGACCCTTCCCTATATGGAAAATGCCCGTAAACTTTATCATAAGAGCGGTTTCCAGACTATTGAAAAACCACTGGGCAATACGGGCCATTATAACTGTACAGTGTTTATGATTAAAGATTTAACGCTTCCCGCTTAAAAACAGCAAAACAGAATGCTTCTTTCCCATTTAAAAATGCAGTTTATAGATCAGTTAAAAGATGAATTTCCCACTACCGAGATTGAGTCTTTTTTTCATCTCCTTACGGAAAAGTATCTGGGAATGCGCAGAATTGATGTGGCTCTAAATACCGGTTATGAGGTTTCTGAGGAAGATGAACTGCTGTTTGAAAAGGCTCTAAAAAGATTAAAAGACCATGAACCGGTGCAGTATATTATTGGTGAAACCGAATTCTACGGAATGAAATTCAAGGTTAACAGGAATGTGCTTATCCCAAGACCGGAGACCGAAGAGCTTGTAGATTGGGTCCTCAAGGATCATGAAGATGGTAAGCCGGGATTAAAAATTCTGGATATAGGAACAGGGAGTGGATGTATTGCGATTTCCCTGGCAAAAGAAATAGCAGACTGTAAGGCTATGGCCTTTGATATTTCTTCTAAAGCCCTGGAAATGGCTAAAATTAATGCTGAAGAAAATGAAGTTGACGTAGAGTTTCAGGAGGTAGATATTCTTCAGAAAGAAAAATTGGATGACTTTTATGATATTATCGTTTCCAATCCTCCTTACGTAAGGGAACTTGAAAAAAAGGAGATGCATAAAAATGTGTTGAACCACGAACCCACTCAGGCGTTATATGTGGAGGACTCAAATGCTTTGGTATTTTATGAAAAGATCGCAGCCCTCGCTAAAGATTCATTGAGAGAAAATGGAGTTCTGTATTTCGAAATTAACCAGTATCTAGCCGAAGAAACAAAGAAAATGCTTGAAAATTTTGGTTTTGAAGCCGAGTTAAAAAAGGATATTTTTGAAAATTACCGAATGTTGAAAGCGAAAAGGAAATAGCATGTCTAAAGCATTGAATAAAATTGAAAATTTAGCGGTCTTTTGTGCCAGCAGTGATGGGAATGATGAACATATCTTCCTCACCGCTTATGAAGTTGGTAAAAAAATGGCAGAAAAAAATATAGGCTTGGTTTACGGTGGAAGTAAACTCGGACTGATGGGGCAGGTTGCCAGAGGGGTTATGGAACACGGAGGCCAGACTACCGGGGTAATTCCCGATTTTTTAAAAACCAAAGAAGTAGTGCATACCGGCCTGGATAAGCTCATTACGACGAATGATATGCATGAGCGAAAACTTACCATGAATGAACTTAGTGATTCGTTTTTAGCCCTTCCGGGTGGTTTTGGAACTTTTGAAGAACTATTTGAAATAGTTACCTGGGCTCAGCTTGGATTACATAGAAAACCTATTGGCTTGCTTAATATTAACGGTTTTTACGATGATCTTGTAAAGATGCTCAATAAGATGTGCGAAAAGGAGCTTCTGAAAAAGGAAAATCTTGAGATCCTTCTTGTGGCCGATAATTTTGAGGAACTGCTTGAAAAAATGATGAATATCGAACCTAAACCGGTTCCTAAATGGATGAACAAAAATCAAACCTGAGATGAAGATCACGAAACTCAGTATTTATACTTCGAACCTAAAAGATCAGTTTAAATTCTACCGGGATGTCCTTGGTTTTAAGGTTAAAAATCATTCTGAAGATAATTTTGAACTGGAAATGGGCTATTCGGTTGTAAGATTTGAGTATCGCGAGAATGCAACCCCATATCATATAGCCTACCATATACCGGATAACCAGGAGGAAGAAGCATTAAAATGGGTGGAAAATGAACGAAAAGTTCTTAGGTATAATATGGAGAAGATCATCGACTTTAGTAACTGGCAGGCAAAATCGGTATATTTTTATGATGAGGATAAGAATATTATAGAATTCATTTCCAGAAGGAAGTTTTCTAAACCTGGTTCAGCCTTATTCAGCGCGGAAAGTATAATTGGAATAGCTGAAATTGGCCTGGCCACAGATGATATCCCAGATAAATTTAAAAAAATGAATATTGAGTGTCGGCTTAATAAATTTGACGGGGATTTTGACCGGTTTTGTGCCATTGGTGAACCCTCGGGTTTAATAATCACGATCAATAAAAATGAAAAAGACTGGTTCCCTACCGGAGATAAAGCCTATGCTTCAGACTTCGAAATAGAATTTGAGCACGACTCAAAAAATTATCAAATGAAATTCAGCGATAATCAGCTGGAGATCTCTCAAAATTAACTCCCAACTATTTTCAGTAAATGGATATAGAAAAGAAAATTAATAGCCTTCGCGAAGAATTGCAGCAGCATAATTATAATTATTATGTGCTGGATAAGCCACAGATAAGCGATTATGAATTTGATGTGAAGATGGAAGAACTTCAGAAGCTTGAAGAAGAGCATCCGGAGTTCAAAGATGAAAATTCACCTACGCAACGTGTGGGAGGTGCGGTCACCAAGAATTTTGCTACGGTACAGCATGAATACAGGATGTATTCTCTGTCAAACTCATATTCTAAAGAAGAGCTTGAAGACTGGGAAAAAAGGATAAGAAAGGTTATTGACGGGAAAGTAGAATACGTTTGTGAACTCAAATACGATGGAGCTTCCATTAGTCTGACCTATGAAAATGGAATCCTGCAAAAGGCGGTCACCAGGGGAGATGGATTTCAGGGAGATGATGTGACGAATAACGTTAAGACTATCAGATCTGTACCTTTAAAATTGAAGGATGATTATCCGGTTAAATTTCATATTAGAGGAGAGATCGTTTTGCCTTACGAAGGTTTTGCAAAGATGAATGCCGAACGTGTGGATGTGGGAGAAGAGCCATACGCCAATCCACGAAATACTGCTTCGGGCAGTTTAAAATTACAGGATAGCGCTGAGGTCGCAAGAAGACCTCTGGAATGCCTTTTATATAGTATAGTAGGAAAGGATGTGAATGTGTCCTCTCAGTTTGAAGGCCTTGAAAAAGCGAAAAACTGGGGTTTTAAAGTGCCTGCTCAATCTGAATTGAAAGATTCTATTGATGAGGTACTGGATTATATTAATTACTGGGATCAGCACAGGCACGATCTACCTTATGAAACTGATGGAGTGGTGGTGAAGGTGAATAATTTTCATCAGCAGGAAGAGCTTGGCCATACAGCTAAATCTCCCCGCTGGGCGATGGCTTATAAATTTAAGGCAGAGCAGGAAAGTACAAAACTGAAGAAAATCACCTACCAGGTGGGAAGAACAGGAGCAATTACGCCTGTTGCCAATCTCGAACCGGTGCAACTTGCGGGGACCGTTGTGAAGCGGGCTTCGCTGCACAATGCAGATCAAATTGAGAAACTGGATGTTCGTGAGGGGGATACTGTTTTTGTAGAAAAAGGAGGGGAGATCATTCCTAAGATTGTGGGAGTAGATTTTACTAAACGCGATCCGGATTCCAGCCCAACGCAATATGCTACGCATTGTCCGGAATGCGGTTCTGAACTTATAAGAAATGAGGGCGAAGCCCAGCATTATTGCCCAAATACTACAGGTTGTCCTCCGCAGATCATTGGCCGAATCCAGCATTATATTTCCAGAAAGGCTATGGATATAGAAGGCCTTGGTGGCGAAACGGTCGCATTGCTTGTGAATGCCGATCTAATTGAAAATTACGCCGATCTTTATACCTTAAAAAAGGAAGATATTCTACCTTTAGAAAGGATGGCACAAAAATCTGCAGAAAATCTCATCAATGGTATTGAAAAGTCTAAGGAAATTCCATTTGAAAGGGTGCTTTTTGCTTTGGGGATACGCTATGTTGGAGAAACGGTAGCCAAGAAACTGGCAAAACACTTCAAAAGTATCGATGCTTTAATGGCAGCTTCAGAAGAAGAACTTATCAATCTTGACGAAATAGGTGAAAGAATCGCGTGGAGTGTTGTGGACTTTTTTAAAACGGAAGCCAATGTGCAGAATGTTCAGCGTTTAAAGGAATATGGAGTACAGCTGGAAATTTCAGCAGAAAAACTGGCGAATCAAACTAATATCCTTGAAGGAAATACTTTTGTGATTTCAGGAGTTTTTGAAAAAGTCTCCAGAAATGAACTTAAGAAGCTTATTGAAGATAATGGCGGAAAAGTCTCCAGTTCTATTTCTTCAAAAACCAATTATCTGGTTGCAGGGGATAATATGGGACCAAGTAAACTGGCAAAAGCTGAAAAACTGGGCACAAATATTATTAGTGAAGATGATTTCCTTAAAATGTTGGAGTAGCTATCTAATTGCTAAGCTGTTTCCTTCAGATTTCACATTGGAGGAATCATCAAAGTAAAAGTCGATGCGACCAAGATATACGCCATAACATCCAACCTGGTTGACCAGAACATTTTTTCCGGATTTGTTCTTTACTGTGGTTGGTTCTTCGAGAAAAGTATGAGTATGGCCACCAATGATGAGGTCGATATTTTCAGTTGCTTCAGCTAATTTGAGGTCTGAAATTTTATCGGAATCATACTTATAACCAAGATGCGATAAACAAATTACCAGATCACAGTTTTGTTCATTTTTAAGCAGGTTCGTCATATCGGTAGCAATTTCCACCGGATTGAGATATTTGGTTTCCTTATAATGCTTGTCGGTTACAAGACCTTTTAATTCCACACCCAGACCAAAAACTCCAATCTTAAGCCCATCCTTCATGAAAATCCGATAGTCTTTAGTCTTTCCATTCATTATGGTATTGCTAAAATCGTAATTTGAGCAAATAAAATCGAAATCGGCGTGTGGGAGTTGAGCATACAATCCATCGATACCATTATCAAAATCGTGATTTCCAATAGTGGCAGCGTCATATTTTAATTTGCTCATGAGTTTAAATTCCAGCTCTCCGCCATAAAAATTAAAATAAGGAGTTCCCTGGAAAATATCACCTGCGTCCAGGAGAAGAGTATTCGGGTTATCCCGGCGAATCTTTTCAATTAAAGTAGCCCGTCTGGCCACTCCTCCCAGATTGGCATTCCGGCCATCATTAGGTCCGAAAGGTTCAATATGGCTATGAACATCGTTGGTGTGGAGGATGGTAAGATGCTTGCGGTATTCGGGTTTGAAAGAAAGTGACGATATGCCGCCAAGACCTACAAACGCGCTTGCGGCCGCTGTTCTCAGTAAAAAATATCTTCTTTTCATCTTATTCTCTAATGTAGCGGTTGTCTATTTCAGCTTTTATCGTATCTGTCTTTTCAAAATAATCGATAATCTCATTCCGCAATTTGTAATCTGATCTATAAAGGTTAACAGGGTTCTGAAGAAAGCTCATATTGTCACCGCCTTGTTGCAAATAATCTGAAGTTGCCACAAAATAGGTTTTGTTTTCATCGATTTTTTTTCCATTAACCCGGGCGTCAAGGATTTTGTATTCCTGGTTAGCCGTTATTTTAATTCCGCTTACAGGATGAGCGGTTTTAGCCTGGCTAAGATAATCGAGCATTTCCTGAACTTTTTTTCCTGAAATTTCGGCTATCACGATCTCATTTTCAAAGGGCATTAAATTGTAGGCCGATCTTGCGGTAACATTTCCTTCAGGAAGCTCCGACCTTATTCCGCCATGATTTAAAAGTACAAAGTCAATTTCTTGACCTGTTCGCGATTTGAATATCGGATTGGTTTGATCCATAACAATATCTGCCATAAGGTTCCCAATAGCGGTATTAAGATCGCTGTTGGATTTACTTAATAGTTTTGGGTTATATGCCAATACTGAATCCAGTGTAGCGTTAAGATGTTCTTTATAAGGTTTTATAAAGCTAGTAATGGATGTGTCCTGCTTTATTGTGCTGTCAACAGGAAGTCGGTCTGTTTCAATATTAGCAAGGATTTCATTGTGATTTTTACATGAACTTAGCGCCATCAGGCATAAGCTCATCAAAAAGACTGAGATTCTCATAGGTTTAAAAATAGGATGCAAATGTAATTACTTCATTCCTTTTTTGATTAACTGAGCTCTGATTTCTGTCTCTGTACAAATTAATTTTTTAGAGGTAAGTATTTAAATTCATATCTTCAAAGCCATTAAAAATAGGGATACTATGAATATTTTTAAGGGTCAAAATCTCCTAGAGTTCTCTGATCGGTTTAAAACCGATGAAGATTGTAAAGAATACCTGGCCGGGATCA
>JAGXII010000038.1 GCA_024635735.1 Christiangramia sp.
CTTTACCGGAGCTGAGGAGATAAGTCTCGTAGATTACCGGCATTTTAACGCGAACCAAACCAGGATAGGCTTTGGCAGTTATGTGGGTAAGTTTAATCTTATGCCTTATTATGATTTCAGCACCAATCAGAATTACGCGGAATTCCACGCTGAACATGACTTCCAGGGTTGGATTTTAGGAAAACTACCTCTAATTAATAAACTTAATTATAATCTGGTTATTGGCGCTCATCGACTTACGACTGAAGGCCGCAATCCATATTCAGAATATTCTGTAGGGATTGATAATCTCGGATTTGGAAAATACCGGTTTCTGCGTCTGGATTATGTGATTTCAGAATTTAATGGAAACAGGGACGGTGCTTTTATATTTGGATTAAAATTCTAAAAAAAGAAAAGGCTGAAATTTCACAATTTCAGCCTTCATATTTTGATTCAGTATATAACTATTCTTCTTCGTCCTTCTTGGTTTCCTTGGTTTCAGATTTCTCTTCTTTAGAGAAGTCATCGAATCCATTTTCTATAAGGATATTATACCACTGAATGATCTTTTTCATATCACTCGCATACACTCGATCTTCATCATAATCTGGAAGAACTTCAGAAAAATAAGCTTCCATTTCCTTTTTAGAGGCCTTATGATTAATGGAAGTCGCTCCTCCATTTTCCTTCTCCTTGATTTTTTCTAAAACTTCAACAAGAGGAATTTCTTCGGTATAGGTATAAATCGCTATTTCACTAAGTATACTCACATTATGACGCATATTCACGGCAATCTTCTTCCCGTCAAGCAACGATTTTGCTACAAAACCTCCGCGAGTTTGCGCGGTAAGTTCAAATAAACCGGGTTTTCCCGAAATAGCTAGAATTTTATCTAATCCCATAGTAATTTTTAATTTAGGTTGGCAAATATCAATTCCCAGAACTAATTATCAAAACCCTTAGCGAGCTTTTTTCATATTAGGAAACTTCATTTTATAATCAATATCGATTTTGCCCTTAGAAATATTTGCAAGCTTGCTCTTTATAAGTCTCTTTTTCAGGCTGGAAAGCTTATCTGTGAACAAAATTCCTTCGATATGATCGTATTCATGCTGAATAACACGTGCGGCAAGACCGGAATAGGTATCGGTATGTTTTTTCCAGTTCTCATCATAATACTCAATGGTGATCTCCGGTTTTCTGAAAACATCCTCGCGGATTTCGGGAATACTCAAACAACCTTCTCCAAACGCCCACTCTTCTCCTGTCTCTTCAACAATAGTAGGGTTTATAAAAACCTTTCGCATATCCTTAAGTTGTTCTCTTTCCTTTTCGTCCAGTTCTTCATCTTCAGCAAAAGGTGCAGGATCAATCATGAATAAGCGAATGGGTAATCCAACCTGTGGTGCTGCAAGACCAACCCCATAAGCGTTGTACATGGTATCCCACATATTGTTAATCAATTCTTCAAGTTTCGCATATTCCTTATCGATCTCTTTCGCTTTCTTCTTTAGTACCGGATCGCCGTAGGCTATTATTGGTAAAATCATTTGTAATGTTTATCGTTTAATGTTGAGGGTTTAACCCCTGATTATCTGTTTTCTCTGCTGTTTTTCTTGATGAAATGAAAATTGCTGTTAACTCTTGAGCTTCATCTAAGACACCATTGCATTGATCAATAGATAATAATTTCTCATCTAATAAAAATCGGATCCAGAAAATACATTCATCTACTTCTTCAATTACAATACTCAGCTTGGCTATAAAGGATTTTTTGCTCTGGCCCAATAAAGTCGCTCTATAATTTGCAGCAACAGAGGTTGAACTTCGCACCAACTGATTTCTTATATGATTCCCCAGAAATGTTTGAGGTAAAGAAAGGGCTACTTTTATCGTGTGCAAATTTATTTGACCTTAGCTTTAAATTTCTTTCCATTAAAGCACAATATTAAACATTAAACCCTGAACCTTTAACCTTATTTATAAAGCCAGGTTTGCAAGATGATGGTCGCACTAATCTCATCTACCAGAGCTTTGTCACGTCTTTTCTTCTTTTTCAGGCCACTGTCAATCATTGTCTGAACCGCCATTTTACTAGTGAAACGTTCATCTACTCTTTCAAGTGGCATTTTCGGAAATTTTTCAAAAAATATCTTCAGGAATTCCTGAATATGAACTTCACTTTCAGATGGAGTGTCATCCCATCTTTTAGGTTCTCCCACCAATACGCGTTCCACCTTTTCATTTTTGAAATAATCTTCCAGAAATTTAACAAGTCCGGCAGTTTGAACCGTTGTCAAACCCGATGCGATCATTTGTAATTCGTCTGTCACTGCAACACCCGTACGCTTTTGTCCGTAATCCAGTGCTAGAATTCTGGCCATTTCAAAAAATTTATGCAAAGGTAAGGTTTATATTGATTTGTCCATAAATATTAGCAGAGACTGTTATATTTGAAAAAAAACCAAAAATGGAGCAGTTAAAAGCAAAAATTGAAGAAGCCTGGGAAAACAGGGATCTGTTAAAAGATACTGATACTATAAAAGCCATAAGACAGGTAGTAGACCTTTTGGATAAAGGAGAATTACGTGTAGCCGAGCCAACTGCCGATGGATGGCAGGTTAACGAATGGGTAAAAAAAGGAGTTGTACTATACTTTCCAATTCAGAAAATGGAAACTCTGGAAGCCGGAATCTTTGAATATCATGATAAAATTCCGCTAAAACGAGGTTACAAAGAAAAAGGAATACGTGTGGTTCCCAATGCTGTTGCAAGACATGGGGCCTATATATCTTCCGGAGTGATCATGATGCCGAGTTATGTGAATATTGGAGCCTATGTTGATGAAGGAACGATGGTGGATACATGGGCAACGGTTGGAAGCTGTGCGCAAATTGGCAAAAATGTTCATCTAAGTGGTGGTGTTGGAATTGGCGGTGTTTTAGAGCCATTACAGGCTGCGCCGGTAATTGTAGAAGACAACGCGTTTCTTGGCTCCAGAAGTATCGTTGTTGAAGGAATTAGAATCGAAAAAGAAGCGGTTCTTGGAGCGAATGTGGTGCTTACCGGATCGACAAAGATCATTGATGTAACAGGTGATGAACCTAAAGAATTCAAGGGTTATGTTCCTGCACGTTCTGTAGTGATCCCGGGAAGTTATACCAAAAAATTCCCTGCTGGAGAATTCCAGGTGCCATGCGCCCTGATTATTGGTAAAAGAAAGGAAAGCACTAATAAAAAAACTTCCTTAAATGATGCGCTTCGCGAATACAGCGTAGCGGTTTAACCCTCCCCTTGCCCCTCCCAGAGGAAGGGAAATTGAGTAAATAAATGACTGAGGGATATATGAAAATACTTGTAATACAAATGAAAATGATTGGGGATGTTCTTACATCCTCAATCTTATTTGAAGCACTTCGAACAAAATATCCGCAGGCGAGGCTCGAATATCTGATTTATGAGCACACGCAGCCGGTGATAGAAAACAATCCTAATATTGACAAGCTTATTCTTTTTCAACCGAAGAAACATTCCTCTTTAAACGGACTTAAGCAAATCGCAAAAAGAGTTCGCAATGAAAATTACGATATAGTGATCGATGTCTATTCCAAGATTAATTCAGCTTTGATCACCTCTTATAGTGGAGCAAAAACTAAAATATCTTATAGAAAATGGTACACCCGATTTCTATACAACCAAACTTCCCCCTATAAACCTAAAGCTGAAACCAAGGCCGGACTTGCTGTTGAAAATAGAATGCAGCTTCTAAAAGCTATCGATTCTAATTTTCCAGTCGAGATAAAACCCAAAATATATCTTACAGAAGAAGAAAAGAACCAGGCGCAAAAACTATTGGAATCGGCAGGACTTGATAACGACAAGCCTCTTTTTATGATTGGAATTCTGGGCAGCGGACCTGAGAAGACGTATCCTGATGCTTACATGGCTAAAATTCTGGATCATATAGCAAAAGAGATTCCTTCTAATCTCCTTATCAATTACATCCCCGAGCAAAAAGATAGAGTTACGGAAATTCTAAAGCTCTGTGCTCCACAAACAAGAAAACAAATACATACCGGAATTTTCGGAAAAAGCCTTCGCGATTTTATTGTACTATGTTCAAAGTGCAAAGCTCTTATTGGAAACGAAGGAGGCGCGGTGAATATCGCCAAAGCTCTCAATGTTCCAAGTTTTTCCATTTTTGCCCCACAGACTCCTAAAAAGGATTGGGGGATTTATGAAGATGATTTTAATAATTTTAGTGTTCATCTTCGTGATTACAGGGAAGATCTTTATGAAAACCTTGATAAAAAACAATTGCGAAAAGTGTCTGAAGCGCTTTATCAAACTTTTAAGCCAGAACTCTTTCTCGATAAATTGAATATTTTTCTGAAGAAATTTAAATAATCCCTACTTCCAGAATTTCAATTTTCTTTTTAATTCCTTTTTACGGTGAAACTTTTCCTGAAATTTCCGTGTAAAAAACCACATTCTTTCAAAGATTTCGGTTTTTGATGAACGGGTTAAAGATGCGTATTCATCTGCCATGATTTCAACCATTTCTTTCTTTGGAGTCAGCCTTGAAAAGTTAATCATTCTATCGGTTTTTGTAAGCTCCTTAAAAACCATCCTGTTAAGATCTACAAGATAAAATTTATAGCCGCTTCCGTCTTTTTTGATCAAAGTGTTTCCCGGTGAATGGTCAAGAAACATAACGTTATTTTGATGAAGTTTATAAGTAAACCTTGTAAAGGCTCTCAATATTTCTTCATGATTGGGAAAGTCAGGATCTGTAACCAATTCCCTGTAGGTAAGATCATAATCTACATGTTTGCTGATATAATAGCTTTCTCCAAAGGTAATCCCTGAATCTTCCTCAACATATCCTATGGGAGCTGGTGTTCCTATACCCTTTTTCTGAAGAATTTCGGCATAGTAAAAGGAGCGTTCGGCCTTTGATTTCCTGAAGTATTCATAAGCTATTTTATTTATGAAATTGGGAATCCTGAAAGCTTTGATGTTGATCTTTACATCTCCAATATCAAAGATTTTAATCGTATTTCGACCCTCATAGATCACTTCTCCTTTCGATTCAAAATTATTGATACAATCGAAAATCTCCTCTTTTCGATCCTTATATTCTTTGCTCCACGCAGATTTCATACCACAAAAGTAGAATTTACAAATTGTAATTACAGGCAATTTTGTTGTTTTTAATTCATTTACCTTTACAGTCGTTTCTAAAGAAATGTATATATGTCAAAGAAACCAAGCATATTTCTTGAATCTCACCATCTCAATAATCAATGTACAGGCTTTGGCCAATTCAATTACTGGCTGATAAAAAAACTATCAGAAAGAAATCGCGATTTTGAATTGGTGGTGAACTGCAAGAACAAGAACATGTTGGATGACTTTAAGAATGTGACCTTCAATAAATACTATTCGATTACCCGATATAAAAATTTTAGAACTCGAAAAAAATTTAATCTCTGGCATTCACTGAACCAGAATACTAAAACAGAACCCTACAACGACCTTCCATATTTACTCACTATTCATGACGTGATTTTCATGGAAACAAACCTGGGAAAGGAAACTAAAAAAAATAAGGCACAACTTGAAGAAAAGATCCAGAGATCCAATGCGATTACATATATTTCTGAATATGCCAGAAAGACCACTAATGAGCATTTTGATATTTCTCCGGAAGTAGAACAAAAAGTTATTTACAACGGCAATCCGGTTTTAGCAGTTGACCCAATTAGGAATATAAGAACTGGCGAAGAAACCAAAAGACCATTCCTTTTCAGTATAGGGCAATTCACTGAACGTAAAAATTTTCATGCCCTGGTGGGAATGCTCGATAAATTAAAAGATTTTAATCTGGTTCTCGCGGGAAATAGTAACAAACCTTATGGAGAGTTTGTTCAAAAGGAAATTGAAAAATATAATCTTGAAGATCGTATTTTTCTGGTAGGGAAGATCTCTGAGAAAAAAAAGCATTTTTATCTTCAAAATTGTACGGCTTTCGTATTCCCTTCTCTGTTTGAAGGTTTCGGGCTACCTCCAATTGAGGCCATGGCTTATGGTAAGCCGGTATTCCTTGCAAATACAACTTCTTTGCCCGAAATTGGCGGTAATGTCGCATTTTACTGGAATAAATTTTCGTCGGCTTATATGGTTGAAGTGTTTGAAAAAGGAATGACAACATTTGAAGAAAACAGGGAAACTATCTCTACAGCACTAAAGGAAAGGGCCGCTTCTTTTGACTGGGATAAAACTGCAAAAGAATATCTGGAGCTTTATTCCGGAATCCTGAAGAAGGTTTAAACTTTATATTTCAATGAATATTCTACACTTATCGGCCGTTAAAAAATGGGGAGGTGGTGAGCATCAAATCGAAAATCTTATTCGTGAACTTCAAACTATTGAGCATTCAGTCGATAATTATGTTTTATGTGTAAAAAATTCAGAATTTCATGAAATCCTGAAACAAACCAATTTCCAGGTACTTTATGCCCCTTTAGCTGTTAAATTAGATCTGCGTTACGTCTTTAAAATGATACGGGTTTGCAGAAAACACAAAATAGACCTTATACACATTCATGATCCCACGGCGCTCACACTTTCGGTCATGGCTACAAAACTTGCAAAACTCCCCCCTTTTATTTTTAGCAAAAAAACATCCTTTCCTATTAAGAATCGAAGACAGACTCTTTACAAATACAATCATCCAAAAATAAAACGGATACTCTGTGTTTCTGAAATGACTAAAAAAATAGCTTCAGAAAGAATAACCGATGATTCAAAACTGGTAACCGTTTACCATGGCACCTCACGGAATAAAAATATTAAGCCATTATTCACGCTTAGGGAAAAATTCAATATTCCGGAAGGGAAAATTATTGTTGGAACCATCGCGAACCATATAAGGGCAAAGGATCTGGAAACCTGGATTGAAATAGTAGATCATGTAATCAAAAAAATGAACCAACAGAATTTTCATTTTATCCAAATAGGAAGTTTTACCAATCGAACGCCTGCCTATCTCGATAAAATAGAAGAAAGAGGTTTGAATAAATTTATCACTTTCACAGGGTTTATGCAGGATGCCGCTGCTTTTATACCTCAATTTGACATTTCTCTGCTGACCTCTCAAAGCGAGGGTCTCCCACAATTTATCTACGAAAGTTTCTATTATAAAGTTCCTATGGTAAGCACAAATGTGGGTGGAATACCTGAAATTATAAGTGATGGCGAAAATGGGTTGTTAAGCAATCCCTTTGAAGCCGAATCTTTAGCGAATAAATTGATAGCTTTGTCGGCAGATAAAGTTTTGCAACAAAAGTTTGCTGAAAATTCAGTGAAAAAACTCGAGGAAAACTATACAACAGGAAAAATGGCCGAAAAAACGCTGGCAGAATATAAAAAAGTACTTTATGGGAAAAGTTGAGCAGGAAATATGGAATTGCGTAGAAGTGATCAAAAAAGGAGGACTTATTCTTTATCCTACCGATACGATATGGGGAATTGGTTGCGATGCTACAAATGCCGATGCTATTGACAAGGTATATGAGCTTAAAAAACGGGAAGAATCCAAAGCTCTCATCTGCCTCGTTTCTAATTTTAAGATGCTTCAACAGTATGTGGAAGAAGTACCTGAGATGGCCTACGATATCCTGAAATATGCAATAAAACCCACAACAGTAATTTATGATAAGCCTATTCGTATAGCTGATAATCTGGTGGGAGATGATGATACCCTTGGTATTCGGGTGGTGCGTGACGATTTCTGTTCAGAACTTATAAAAAAAATACGAAGACCACTGGTATCTACATCGGCAAATATTAGCGGACAGCCTACACCAGAATCCTTTGATCAAATAAGCCCTGAAATTTTAAAAGGTGTGGACTATGTAGTAAATTTGCAGCGTTCAAAAAAATCACCAAAACCATCGGCAATTATCAAACTAAGTAATGATGGACAGGTGAGAGTGATACGCAAGTAACAGATGCCGAAATACCATAATTACCGCAAAGCCTTACATCACCAGATCTTTAATATCATTCAGGAAGCTGCAGATGAACTTTCTATGGAAGCCTATGTGATAGGAGGTTTTGTGCGTGATCATATTCTCGATCGCGGGGACCATAAAGATATTGATATTGTCTCCATTGGCAGCGGTATTGAACTGGCCCGTAAAGTTTCTGAAAAACTTCCAAATAAGCCTAAAGTTCAGGTATTTAAAAATTTTGGAACTGCCATGTTGCGCGCCTTCGATATGGAAATTGAATTTGTGGGTGCCCGAAAGGAAAGTTATCGCCAGCATAGCCGAAAGCCAATTGTTGAAGATGGAACCCTCGAAGATGATCAAAACAGAAGAGATTTTACCATTAATGCCCTGGCGCTTAAATTAAATAAAGACGGCTTCGGAAATCTGCTAGATCCCTTCAATGGCTACGAAGACCTTAAGAATAAGATTATCAAAACACCGCTGGATCCCGATATCACTTATTCAGACGATCCGCTAAGAATGTATCGCGCCATAAGATTTGCTGCTCAGCTTAATTTTATGATCGAACATGAGTCCCTTAAGGCAATAAAAGAGAATAGCGAACGCATCAAAATTATTTCTAAGGAGAGAATTGTTGATGAGCTTAATAAGATCATGATGAGTTCCAAACCTTCCAAAGGTTTTTCTCTTCTCTTCAAAACAGGCTTACTCCAAAAGATCCTTCCCGAACTTACGGCTCTTCAGGGAATTGATGAAGTGGAAGGTCAAACCCATAAAGATAACTTCTGGCATACTCTGGAAGTTGTGGACAATATCTCCCAGAACACCGATAATCTCTGGTTGCGCTGGGCGGCTTTGCTACATGATATTGGAAAGGCTCCCACCAAAAAATTCCATAAAAAGATAGGCTGGACTTTTCACGGACATGAATTTGTTGGCGCCAAAATGGTTTTCAAATTATTCAAAAGACTTCGCCTGCCACTCAATGAAAAGATGAAATTCGTTCAGAAAATGGTGTTGATGAGTTCCAGGCCCATTGCAATCGCAGATGACAACGTTACAGATTCGGCAGTTCGAAGGCTCATTTTTGATGCGGGAGATAATATTGAAGATCTCATGACCCTTTGTGAGGCAGATATTACCACCAAGAATCCTAAAAGATACAAGAAATACCATAATAATTTTAAGCTGGTACGCGAAAAGATCCAGGAAGTAGAAGAAAGAGATCATGTGCGAAACTTCCAGCCTCCGGTAAGCGGGGAAGAGATTATGGAAACTTTTAATATAAAACCCAGCCGGGAAGTCGGTATGATAAAAGATGCTATAAAAGAGGCCATTCTGGAAGGTGATATTCCTAATGAATATGAACCTGCCAGATATTTTATGCTGAAAAAAGGAAAGGAGCTGGGCTTAAGTCATACAACCTAACCAATCAATTCTAAAGTAAAATAATGAGTGCTAAATACTTAATATTACTTCAATGAAAGACAACAAGAAAGTAATTTACTGGCTGTTAACCGGTTGTTTGCTAATTTTTCTTATGGTGATTGTGGGTGGTATAACCCGGCTTACTAATTCAGGCCTCTCTATCTCTAATTACAAACTGATTAGCGGGACAATCCCTCCGCTAAATCAACAGGAATGGGAAGAAGCCTTTGAACTTTATAAACAATATCCTGAATATCAAAAGTTACATTATCATTTTAATCTAGATGATTTTAAGAGTATCTATTTTTGGGAATGGATACACCGGGTGATCGGCAGGCTGATAGGGGTGGTTTTTCTCCTTCCCTTTCTCTATTTCCTGATTAGAAAACAACTTTCACGACCCATGATTAAAAAAGCAATCATCCTGCTCGGGATGGGTGCTTTCCAGGGATTTCTTGGATGGTATATGGTAAAAAGCGGCCTCGTGGACATGCCATGGGTAAGCCATTACAGGCTGGCCATGCATTTAACTACTGCTTTCATCACCTTTGCTTACACCCTTTGGGTTGCACTCGACCTCATTTATCCTGAACGAAAGAAAATTGAGAAAAGTTTCCGTAACCTTATAAGACTGGGAATGGGTGTTTTGCTTATTCAGATTATATGGGGAGCATTCGTGGCCGGGCTAGACGCCGGTTTAATACACAATTTCTGGCCTATGATGGCTGAAGGAAAACTTATCCATGAAACTGTTTACACAGAAGAAACACCTCTATGGAGAAATTTCATTGAAGGAAAAAGCGGAGTCCAGTTTGTTCACAGATACCTTGCTTATATTGTGGTGCTGGTAATTGGATATATCTGGTACATATCCCGAAAATTAAATCTTACAGACCCTCAGAAAAATGGTATTAATTTTCTACTTTTCATGGTCTTTGTGCAGTTTATTTTAGGAATATTTACTCTTATCAATGCTGTACCGGTCTGGTTAGGTGTTTTACATCAGGTAGGTGCTTTTATGTTACTAACAGGGATGACTTTTACCTTGCACAGATTTAGCAAATAACTTAGATTTCCCATCTAAAAATGTATCTTTGCATTCCAAATTTTTTTAAGTTATGGTATATAGATTTAGAGTGATTCTCGATGCCGATGAGGATGTATTCAGAGATATAGAGATGCTGCAGGAAAGTACACTCGAAGACCTGCATAACACAATCGTGCAGTCTTTTGGATTTGACGGTACCGAGATGGCTTCATTCTATGTGAGTGATGACGAGTGGAACCAGGGAGAAGAAATCCATCAGTTTGACATGAGCGGTCATGATGAAGGCATTAGACTCATGAATGAAACCTCTCTGGATAGTATTTTCTCTAAAGATCAAACCAAAATGATCTACATTTATGATTTTCTGAAAATGTGGACATTTTTCGTGGAACTTGGTCAGGTTGCCGAGATTGAAGAAGGTCGGGATTACCCAAATCTAATGTATGTACACGGGCAGATTCCTGACAATGCTCCTGATAAAGAATTTATTGGAGAAGATGAAGGCCATTTGAACGGAAATCACGACGATGATCTCGATCCCGATGATTATGATGACTTACCGTTTGACGATATCTGGAATTAATTTTCTGCCAGTCTGTTTTAACCATTTACCTTTTCATCCCCCTTTACTAAAATTATCAAATGATCAACCTATATAACGCCCAGATTGAATCTTTATCCATCCATAGAGTTGGAAATAAAAGCCGTGGTGAAAACATCTTTATTTCAGCAGCTTCTTATCATTTAAATGATGAAATAAAACCATTGATAAAGGAATATTTTTTAAAACCTTTCCGTGAAAAAGAAGAGTCTTATTACCGTTTTCATCATGAAACCGATATAGAATTTAACGAGCTTTATAACCTTGCGAATTCAATTTTTGATGATCATCTGAATTCTCATGAGTATTCTAAAAAGATTGCCACATTACTTTACGAACAATCAAGTCATCCACACATCAAAAGTGGTGAAGTCTATGTTGTGTATTTTGAAAATATGCAGATAGATAATGAAAAGGTTCCTGCTATTGGGATTTTTAAATCTGAATTAAAGCATGATTTTCTTCAGTTTGAACAGAAGGCAAGTAATCTTGAAATGATCGTTCAACAGGGAGTTAATTTGAACAAGCTGGATAAAGGAGTGCTTATTTTCAATAAGAACAGAGCTGAAGGCTACAAGATCCTTTCGGTAGATTCTAATCGTTACGATACGAAATACTGGCTGGAAAACTTTTTAGGAGTAGATGTGCTGGCAGATGAAAATTACTTCACCAAGAATTATCTGAATTTCGCCAAGAACTTCGCCAAGGACGTTGTATTTCCTGCTGAAGACAAAAAACAGGAGGTAATGTTCATGAACCGAAGCATGGATTATTTTGCAAAGAATGACGATTTCGAAGAGAGCAATTATATCAATTCAGTAATAGATAATCCTGCCCTGATACCTGAATTTCAGAATTACAAAGTTGAAAAAGCACCAAAATATAAGGTAGAAGATCTTACCAGTTTTCCTATTGCCAACAAGGCCGTAACAGACGCTCGAAAAAAGATCAAGAGTGTGATTAATCTGGATACTAATATTCAGATAAAAATGGACTTCGTGAATGCTGAATCGGCTGAAAAATTCGTCGAAAAAGGCTGGGATGAAGAAAAGCAAATGTATTACTACCTGGTTTACTTCAATAAGGAAGAGAAGAGTTAAATGGCTTAAGTCTTAAGAAGCAATAAAGTCTATAAAGACCTTACTGCGAACGGAGTGAAGTAGTTTCATCTTTGATATTCCTTCGCTCCGCTCAGAATGACAATTTCTATATGCTTGTAGCATATGGCTTTATTCCAGCATTCTTTTCATATTCACATTTTCGTAATTCCGCTTTACAAAATCGAGTGCGGTTCTAAGGATCTGCCCCATGGTACTTGCGCGTTTGAACTTCATATCTTTAGAAAAAGAATACAAATCCTGCCGCAATTGCTTTACATTTTCTTTAGTTGAAACA
>JAGXII010000039.1 GCA_024635735.1 Christiangramia sp.
AATAAATATTAACATTGCTCCCAACCCGTCTCACCTGGAAACAGTGGGCTCTGTGGTTGAAGGGATCACCAGAGCCAAGCAGGACCGCAGGTATAATAGAGACAATAGTAAGGTTCTCCCTATACTTGTGCATGGCGACGCGGCAATCGCTGGCCAGGGTATTGTTTATGAAATTATTCAAATGGCCCAGCTGGATGGTTACCAAACCGGCGGGACTATACATATAGTAGTAAATAATCAGATTGGATTTACTACCAACTATCTCGATGCAAGAAGTTCAACCTATTGTACCGATGTTGGAAAAGTTACTCTTTCACCGGTACTGCATGTAAATGCCGATGATGCCGAAGCCGTGGTTCACGCAATACTCTTCGCGCTGGATTTTAGGATGAAATTTAAAAGAGATGTATTTATTGATCTTCTTGGCTATAGAAAATATGGTCATAATGAAGGTGATGAACCTAGATTTACCCAGCCTAAGCTTTATAAGGCGATTGCCAAGCACAAAAATGCCCGCGATATTTATACCGAAAAGCTTAAAAACGAAGGGGTAATAACCGATAGTTTCCTGGAAGAACTGGAAGAAAAGTACAAGGCTGCTCTTGAAGAAAAGCTTGAAGATTCCAGAAAAGAAGACACCACCAGAATTACTCCTTTCATGCAGGATGAATGGGAAGGTTTCGAAAATGTTCAGGAAGATGAGATGATGAAGGAGATTGATACTACTTTTGATCTTAAGAAACTGGACAAGATTGCCGAGGCCGTTTCTAAATTACCTGAGGGTAAGAAGTTTATGAGAAAGATTCAAAAGATCATAGACGGAAGAAAAAAAATGTATTTTGAAGATAACAAGCTGGACTGGGCAATGGCCGAACACCTGGCGTATGGATCTTTAATGACTGAAGGATATAATATCCGAATGAGTGGGCAGGACAGTGAAAGAGGTACTTTTTCCCACCGCCATGCCGTTGTGAAAGTAGAAGAGAGTGAGGAAGAAATTATTCTTCACAATAATATTGAGAACAGAGATGGAGATTTCTTTATTTACAACTCCCCTCTTTCAGAATATGGAGTAGTTGGTTTTGATTATGGTTATGCCATGGCAAGCCCTACAACCTTAACAATCTGGGAAGCTCAGTTTGGAGATTTCGTAAATGGCGCCCAGATCATGATAGACCAGTATATTTCTGCTGCTGAAGATAAGTGGAAACTGCAAAACGGACTGGTAATGTTTTTACCTCATGGTTATGAAGGTCAGGGAGCAGAACACTCGTCTGGTAGAATGGAGCGTTTTCTACAGTTATGTGCAAAAGACAATATGTATGTCGCTGATATTTCAACTCCGGCGAACATGTTCCATTTGCTAAGAAGACAAATGAAGGCCAATTTTAGAAAGC
Source organism: Christiangramia sp. (assembly GCA_024635735.1). GTDB lineage: Bacteria > Bacteroidota > Bacteroidia > Flavobacteriales > Flavobacteriaceae > Christiangramia. The sequence goes on from JAGXII010000039.1 coordinate 1,398, forward strand.
CGCTTATTGTTTTCACTCCAAAGAGTCTGTTGAGACATCCAAAGGTTATTTCAACTAAAGAGGAATTTGCTAATGGAAGTTTCCATCCTTTAATTGATGATCCTGAAGCAAAAGCAGATAAGGTAAAAAGCCTTGTTTTCTGTACCGGTAAATTCTATTACGATCTTCTAAAATATAAAGAAGAAAATAACAGAGATGATGTCGCTCTTGTAAGATTAGAGCAGCTATTCCCATTACCAACAGCAAGGATGAAAGAAATGATGGAAAAATATAAGAATGCCGACGATATCCTCTGGGCTCAGGAAGAACCTAGAAATATGGGAGCTTATGGGCACTTATTGATGCATTTCAGGGAAGCCCGGAATTTCAGGGTATGTAGCCGTAAATTCTATGGTTCACCCGCAGCCGGTAGCTCAGTAAGATTCAAAAAACGACATGAACGCGTCATTGCGAGCGTTTTCGATAAAGATTTAAACGAAGAAGAAAATAATTAAGAACCAATTTCCTGAATTCAGGAACCAAAATAAATAACGATCATGGCCTTAGAAATGAAAGTTCCTTCACCCGGGGAATCCATCACTGAAGTTGAAATTGCACAGTGGCTGGTAGAAGACGGGGATTACGTTGAAAAAGATCAGGCTGTTGCCGAAGTAGATAGCGATAAAGCTACCCTTGAACTTCCTGCGGAAGCCAGCGGTATTATCACTCTGAAAGCAGAAGAAGGCGATGTAGTGGAAGTTGGTCAGGTGGTTTGTCTAATCGATACCGAAGCAGCGAAGCCAGAAGGCGACGATGCAAAAAGCAAAGAGGAAGAAAAGGAACGACAGGCAAAGAAAGAAGATAAGAATAGTGCAAAGGCAGATGCCAAAACTGAAAAGCCTTCCAAATCCAGTACTCCTTCACAAAAGCAGGATACTTATGCTTCCGGAAGCCCTTCTCCGGCCGCTAAAAAGATTCTGGATGAAAAAGGAATTAGCGCTAAAGATGTAAAAGGTTCAGGCAGAGATGGTCGCATCACTAAAGAAGATGCTGTTGAAGCAAAAGCTTCTATGGGAACTCCCGGACCTGGAAAACGTGGGGAATCAAAGAAAAAAATGTCTATGTTCCGCCGTAAACTGGCTGAACGTTTAGTAAGTGCAAAGAACGATACGGCAATGTTAACCACCTTCAACGAGGTAGATATGTCTCCAATCTTCGCGCTTCGTAAAAAATATAAAGAGGAGTTCAAGGATAAACACGGAGTTAGCCTTGGATTTATGTCGTTCTTTACTTTAGCCGTAATCCGGGCTTTAGAAGAATATCCTGCAGTAAATTCCATGATAGATGGAGATTACCAGGTAAGTTATGATTATAAGGATATAAGCATTGCTGTTTCAGGCCCTAAAGGTCTTACTGTACCGGTAATTAGAAATGCTGAAAATCTAAGTTTCAGAGGAGTTGAAGCTGAAGTGAAAAGACTTGCTCTAAGAGCTCGTGACGGGAAGATCACCGTTGATGAAATGACCGGTGGTACTTTTACCATCACCAATGGAGGAGTATTTGGCTCAATGCTTTCCACTCCAATTATCAATCCGCCCCAGAGTGCTATTCTTGGAATGCATAATATCGTAGAAAGACCAATAGCTATTGATGGACATGTGGAGATAAGACCTATTATGTATGTAGCTCTTTCTTATGATCACCGTATCATTGATGGAAGAGAATCTGTTGGATTCCTTGTGGCCGTTAAAGAGGCCCTGGAAAATCCTGAAGAACTGCTAATGGATAATGATGTAAAAAAAGCTCTGGAATTATAAGTAGGAAAGAGATAAAAAACAAAAAAAGGCCTGCATTTGCGGGCCTTTTTTGTTTCTAACAAAAATTAAAACAAAACTAACAAACGAATAACGTTTAATGATAATACCCCCACCACTAAAACGGCCAGGATGATGAAAAAGACTTGCGAGGATATTTTATATTTAATCATTATATTATTGTAATTAACCTCCTCAAAGCTAATCAATTATCATTCTCCCATAAAGGGGAAAATTCCCCTTATTTAAGATATAAAGCTTTGTTTTTATAGTCAATTACAGCTTTTCCCTTTTTAAGAATATCTGCTCCTATTATTCCATGTACCTTCTCAGCTTTGTGGTTAACAAGGGCTTCATTCACATGTCTAAGATCAAATAAGACCAGGTCTACTTTCTTTTTTTTCCAGCCTTTAATTTCTATTCGATTCTTCTGAGCGATCTGGGTAAGCATATCTGTAGCTCCCGCTCCGGCCGCTTTTACATCGCTGTCTTCTGCCAGTAATTCAAAATGTTCAATGGCCTCCAAGCCAACGCAAGTAGATGATGCGCCGGTATCCAGAATAAAATTTCCTTCTATATCATTGATTTTCGCGACCACCTCCAAATGATTGGTTTTTGTATAACTAAGTTTTATACGATGGTATCCTTTCTCCTTCAATAGCTTTTTCAAAGACATTTTTTTTATGCAAATATAAGGTTTTAGTGATTTGAAAACCTGAGATGGATTTGGTTTACTTGGTCCATATTTCTAATAAAAAAGTCGGTCTGTATGATTTTATGAGCTGATCTTCAAATTTATATATAACCGATTTTTATCTATATTTAAATTATGGAAAAAACCTGTGCGGAGTGCGGTGAGAAAATAAGAGGCAGGACAGATAAAAAATTCTGCAGTGATTATTGCCGTAATTCCTTTCATAACAAGGCGAATAAAGCCAGTTCCAATCTTATCAGGAACACAAACAATCTACTTCGTAAAAATTACAGGATTCTGGAGGAATTAAATCCGGATGGTAAAACCTCTGTGCCCAAATCAAAATTACTGGCTAAAGGATTTAGCTTTGAATATTTTACCAGTCTTTATACGACGAAAACCGGTAATCAGTATCATTTTGTGTACGATCAGGGATATTTAAAGCTGGATAACGATTTCTACGCATTGGTAAGAAGGAGTTAAAGGAAAAAAAGCAGGAGAAAATTTTAGAAACTCAACACAATTCAAGGTCAATTTTACCCTAGAATCAGAATTGAAAAACAAATTAAAATCAATACTTCCAGTTCTGACCTTTAAGTTTTAATGCAGCCCTAAGAACATCACGCTGACTAATTTGCCCAATCAGTTTTCCATTTTCAACAATAGGAAACCTGCGAAACTTCATTTCAATAAATTTTTTCGCTGCATCGAGAACATTCATATTTCCATCGATGGTTTCCACATTACAGTGCATCCTTTTTCCCACCGTAAGATCCTCTATAGGCATATTGTAATAACGGCTGTCTGAAACATGTTTCATACAATCCCCTTCAGATATAATCCCAAGAAGTTCTTGTCTTTCATTCACCACACACCCTCCGGAAATCCCATGTTTAATGAGCTTTTCCATCGCGTCCATAATGTTTTCCTTTTCACTAAATGTAATTAAATTCGAGGTCATATAATCCCTGACAAGTATCGGGGCCGATTTTGGCTCTTCGGGGGCTGCCCTTCTACCCATAAAACTCTTAATTCCCATATTTATAAGATTTTGATTCTTAATTACTTAAATATAAGGAATTTTAAAATATCAGGTCTCAACTCTAAAATTTGCGCAAAGAAAAAACTTAATTAACTTTAGACTTTCCAAACCAACTACATGAACAACAAATCTTCCGGTCTTATAGCCTTTGTGCTAATAATCTTTGCCATCTGGTTAAATTTTCATTTTGACCAGCCAGATTACCAACCAGATTCCACTATTCCTGATTCGCAATTTTCTACGCAAAGAGCCTTTGAACATGTTACCGAAATTGGAAAAACACAACATTTTGTAGGCAGTAAAGCCCATAGTGAAGTTCGCAATTATATAGTGAACCGTTTACAGGAAATGGGCCTGGAAGTCCAGACGCAGGAAGGTTTTAATTTAAGCAAGGATGCATTCCTTGTAAGGCCGGAGAATATTCTTGCACGAATTGAAGGGAGTGGCGACGGAAAAAATGCACTGGTTTTAATGTCTCACTACGATAGTGCTACACATTCGTCATATGGAGCCAGTGACGATGGGAGTGGTGTCGCAACCATACTTGAAGGAATTAGAGCTTTGTTAGACTCCAAAACTCCTTTTAAAAATGATATTATCATTCTTTTTACCGATGCGGAAGAATTGGGGCTTAATGGTGCCGGGCTTTTTATAGAAGATCATCCCTGGGCTGAAGATGCAAAACTGGCACTAAATTTTGAAGCCAGGGGTAGTGGCGGTAAACCGTTTGTTCTCCTGGAGACCAATGGAAAAAATGCAAAACTAATTGAGGCTTTTAAAGAAGCCGATCCTGAATTTCCAAATACCAATTCCCTGGCATACAGCATTTATAAAATGTTACCAAACGATACCGATCTTACGGTATTAAGGGAACAGGGAGATATAAACGGGTACAATTTTGCCTTTATAGATGATCATTTTGATTACCATACCGCTAACGATGTCCCGGAAAACCTTGATAAAGAATCGCTTGCACACCAGGGCAGCTATCTAATGCCGTTACTGGATTATTTTAAAGATGCCGATCTTGACAATCTTTCCAGCGATCGCGACCTGATTTATTTTAATCTTCCTTTCGGAATTTTAATCACCTATTCTTTTGAGTGGATTATGCCCATGCTCTTCATGGCGATTATCTTATTTACTGGCCTGATTATTTTCGGCTTCAGAAAGGAACGCTTTGATTTGCTAGACATTTTTAAAGGCTTTCTACCTCTTTTATTAAGCCTGGTAATTTCCGGTTTAGCTTCCTGGGCATTCTGGAAATTCTGCCTCTTTATTTACCCTGAATATTCTGAAATGGAACAGGGCTTTACCTATAATGGGTACTGGTACATAACAGCCTCCATTTTTATTGCCCTCAGTATTTGTTTCTTTATTTATCACGCCTTTAGAAAAAAGACCAGAAAAGCCGCATCCTTTATCGGTCCAGTTCTTTTATGGCTACTTCTTTCAGGTATTATCGCCGTTTACGTGAAAGGTGCGTCCTACTTTATTATTCCGGTTTATTTCGGGCTGCTGCAGTTATTTATCATGATAATTCAGAAAAGGCCCAATCGTATCTTAATGGCAGTGCTTTGTTTTCCCGCTATTTTTATACTTATGCCCTTCATCTGGAATCTTCCCGTCGCCTTAGGTTTGAAAATGTTGTTTGTAACCTCCATACTTACCAGCCTTCTTTTTGTATTGATACTCCCGGTATTTGGATATTTTAAAAGGTTAAAATCCTTCGGGATAGTTTCGTTCCTGATATTGAATATACTAATCTTTACGGCTCATTATTATTCCGATTTTAATTCGGAAAGGCCAAAACCAAACAGTCTGGTTTATGTGAAAGATCTTGATGAAAATTCAGCATTTTGGTATTCCTATGACCACATGAAAGATGAATGGACCTCAAAAATATTTGGTGAAAATCCGAAATTAAATTCCACTACTGAATCTACCTTCAGCAGTAAATACAAATCAGGATTTACATTTAAAAAAGAAGCTCCTGTTATAGATTTAGCTGCCCCGGGGATCATCTTAAAAGAAACAGGAAAGGATTCCAGCGGATTCAAGAGTTATTCTCTTAAGATCGCTCCAAACAGGGAAGTGAACAGGATGGAACTATATGAATTAAACGATATCGACTTTAAAAAATTCAGGGTAAACAACCTGGAAGCTCCGGAAGTTTTTCTTGGGCCGAATGCGTTTCACATGTTTAAAAGACGCTGGAAAGAACGATTATTAACGTATTTTGCGACAAATCGAGATACCTTAAGAATAGAGTTTAGTATTAAAGAAGGGGAGAAACCTAAATTTGTCCTTTACGAATCGGCATACGATCTTTTCAAAAATCAGGAACTAAAAGTGGAGAAAAGACCTGAAGGTATGATACCGAGACCCTTTGTGCTCAACGATGTTACCGTACAGAAAAAAACAATTGAACTGGATTAGATGAAAATTTCAATATTAGGATGTGGATGGTTAGGCCTTGAATTAGGAAGAAAACTAGTTGAAAAAAACCATGAAGTAAGAGGATCTGTAACGCGACATGAGAAGATGACAGAACTGCGGCAGGCCGGCATTATTCCCTATTCAATCAAGATATTTGAAAAGGGAGTGCAGGGTGATTTGCGA
>JAGXII010000040.1 GCA_024635735.1 Christiangramia sp.
CTTACTACCAGGCTTCCCATAACCACATCACTGTGACCACCAAGATATTTAGTAGCACTATGCATTACAATATCGGCCCCAAGATCCAGCGGCTTCTGAAGATAAGGGGTCGCGAAGGTGTTGTCTACCGCCAGAAGAAGCTTATGTTTTTTGGCAATTTTCGACACCGCTTCTATATCGATCACATTCATCATAGGGTTTGTTGGCGTCTCAACCCAAATTAGCTTTGTATTATCGTTGATATATTCTTCTATCCCGGAAGCATCCTGCATCCCTATAAAATGGAATTTAATGCCCAGGCCTTCAAAGATCTTAGTGAACAATCTATAAGATCCGCCATAGAGATCATTGGTTGAAATGATCTCATCTCCGGGTTTAAATAATTTCAGCACCGCATCTATAGCAGCAAGTCCGGAGCCAAATGCCAATCCGAATTTTCCATTTTCGATACTCGCCAGTGATTTCTCCAGTGCAGCCCGGGTTGGATTTCCGCTTCGGGAATATTCAAAGCCCTTATGACCGCCTGGCGTACTTTGCGAATATGTACTGGTTTGATAGATTGGAGGCATTACCGAACCGTAAGCAGGATCTACATTTTCCTGACCTCCATGTATAGTTTTAGTGTTGAATTTCATGACTATAAAATTTGAAAAACAAATGTAGTGAGCTGTTGGGCAATCACAAAATTGCCTGTACCTTTATACTCGTATTTAACGATATATTCCGTGAAAAAATTAATTTTCTTCCTGCTGAGCCTCAGTTTACTCATTTCTTGCAAAGACGATCAAAAAGAAACTTCAGAAACTGATAAAAAGCTTTCCTTTTCTACCAAAACAATTGAAAAGCGTTTGAACGACTGTGAACCTGAAAATGGAGAATGTACTTTTATAAGTCTCAGATTTCCTGTGGCAAAAGACGCGGAAAAAGAAGCCGAAAAAATCAATAAGGCGATAGAAAATTTTCTATGGAGTACTATAGATTACCAGGAGGAGGGAGATTCAGGAAAGCCGGAAGATCTCGCCGAAAATTTCATTAAGAACTATCAGGAAACCGCTTCAGAATTTCCCGAATATGAATTACCGTGGGAAGCGACTATTAATGGTGGTATTCTTTTTAAAAGTTCCGAAGTGATCTGTATTCAGTTCAAAACCGATATGTTCACCGGTGGCGCACATGGTTACAGAAGCACTAATTATCTCAATTTTGATCCTGAAACCGGTAAGAAACTAAAACCTGAAAATATTTTCACTTCAGAGTTTAAAAGCTTTGTAGAACAGGATTTCCGAAAAAAACACAACATCCAGCAGGATTCAAATATCAACAGCACCGGAATGTTCTTTGAAAATGATGAATTTTACCTGCCGCAAAATATCGGCATTACCAAAGACAAAATCATTCTGCATTATAATGCATATGAAATTGCTCCCTATGCAGCAGGGAATTTTACATTGACTTACTCCAAATCTGAAATCGAAGAATTTCTGAAATCAAACACCAACAGAATTCAGGCTTAAGTTTTAAAGCTTTTATAAAGTGCTGAATCTATTGCCGAAAAAGCCCGTTCTTTGCTTAAAAATTCTTTAAGCCATGAAAAAAATATATCATCTTTCTACTTGTGATACCTGCAAAAGGATTTTAAAAGAACTGGATCCTCCATCCTCATTTATCTTACAGGATATAAAAGAAAGTCCTATAACCGAAGAACAGATTGATGAAATGCAGGAGCTTTCGGGAAGTTACGAATCACTTTTTAGCAAAAGAGCACGACTGTATAAAGAAAGAGATCTTAAAAATAATGATCTTGATGAAGGCCGTTATAAAAATCTAATTCTGGAGCATTATACTTTCCTGAAAAGGCCTGTAATTATTAATAACGACAAGATCTTCATAGGTAATTCTAAAAAAACAGTAGAAGCAGCGAAAAAGTCCATTCATGCCGAAAAGTAGAATTCTGGCATTACTTGCCGCATTTGGTGCGAGTGCTATTTATGGCATTAACCATACGCTGGCCAAAGGTGTAATGCCTGTTTATATTAAACCATTCGGATTTATTTTATTAAGGGTTACAGGAGCCGCTTTACTTTTCTGGATTATTAGTATTAAAGGGCCTAAAGAAAAAATCGCCACTTCAGACTGGCCCCGACTTTTGGGTTGCGCAGTTTTTGGGATGGTAATCAATATGCTTTTCTTTTTTAAGGGATTAAGCCTTTCAACGCCCATAAACAGTTCGGTAATTATTACACTATCACCGGTAATGGTATTGATTCTCGCTTCCATGCTAATTGGCGAACGTATCACTTTACTTAAAACCTTCGGGATAATAATTGGAATGGCCGGCGCACTTGTTCTGGTACTTTTCAGCAAGGGAGAGAGCATTAACGCTCCTAATATACCACTGGGAAATGCCTTATTTATCGTAAACGCTTTTTCATATGGTCTTTACCTTATTCTGGTAAAACCACTCACTGCCAAATACAGCTCTATCACACTTATGAAATGGCTTTTCCTTATCGCTGTATTCATTAATTTACCTATTACTTTGAGTGAATTTAGAGAAGTAGAATGGACGCAGCTGCCAATAGATGCTATCTGGAAAATGGGATATGTGGTTGTGGGAACTACGTTTATGACCTATTTATTAAATATTTATGCCCTTAAACAGCTTTCGGCATCTACAATAAGTGCTTTTATATACCTGCAGCCGCTGCTGGCCATAAGTTTTGCTATTGCCGTGGGAGCAGATAAGCTAACCCCAATTAAAGGGATCGCCGCTGCTCTTGTATTTATTGGCGTGTATATGGTAAGTATGAAAAAGACAAAAGTAAGGGCTTAATAATCTCCCCAACTTGAAAGAATTATGGCAGCCGCAATAACGTATAATACAGTTATAAGAGTTAAAGCAGCTGCTCCTATATTTACAACTGCTGTGACAGTCTTATTTTGAGGATAAATCTCCTTAATTTCATTAGGATTTAATTTGAAAACACCAAGGCTACCTAATTTTTCAAATTCCTTTATTTTTTTCTGAAGAATTTTTCCGGTTGAAGAATTCGGCTTAACATACCCAAAATAGGAGTCATTTTTCTTTTCAATTCTTTTGAATTTCAGCTTCTGGCCATCAGTATTAAACGCCTTAATTTTTACATTTTGCCGGGAGGCTTCTTCAAAACTTACAGGGTTGGAACGATATACTGTGCAACTTTGAAAAATAATTATAAAAGACAGGAAAGTTACAATTCCGTATAAATTCCTTTTTAAGCCGCTCATTTTTTCAGGGTTATTAAGTCTATAGTTTGTAAATATAGCTTAAAATCAAACTCCTATAACATCTCCTTTACAATTCCAGGTAATTCATTTTCAATGGCTTGACCTCTAATTCCGGGTTTATTCTGAAAATATTCAATAAGCTGAGATTTTTTAAAATCATAAATTTCAAGTAAACCGGCAATAATTGTAGATAAATAAGCAGCATTGGGAGGATTAATTTCATCCTTTAGAAAAACTTTGCTAGTAAAGGTTACAACAGGCCTTCCTTCTAATTCTCCCAGGTAGAGCAACTCACCATAACGACCACCTTCCATACAGGTATAAGACCCTTCTTTTACAAGTTTTTCAAAATCGATCTCTATATTTTCCTCCGCGATTAATTCCTGTTTTACCAGGTCAATAAACTGCCCTGAAGTAATAAGATAGGTTCGGCCAAAAGTTTCAACCTGTGGATCTTCTTCAACTTTTAAAAAACAAATCCCACCGCCATTCCAGGTGACAGATTCCTTCGCGAAGTACATTTCGTGCCTGATACTTATTTTTCGACTCTCCTTAGGCTCACTCTTATCTGAGCATCCCGTAAAATTCCTTACCGCTCCAGGTGGAGTTCCTCCGTTAATATAACAAAGGAATCGTCCCTTCCTGATATTGGAACCATAACACGCATACCATATCTCATCAAATCCCTTATCCATAATATTAATGAATCGCTTCTAACTCTTCCAGAGAAATGTTTACAGGTCTTTTCCCGTATTTACGTGTATCTTCCTTAGTAAGCACCTTAAATTCCCTGGTTTTTGGAACTATATCTAAATGGCTGTAAAGCTCTTCCGGCAAACCAACTAATTTTCTTTTATCCAGGTCAATCCAGGCTCCCATCATTTCACAACTTGCACAGTTGTTCCCTTTATGATCATAGATCTTGTGCAAAAATTCGAAGTACATCCCATCTTCCGAAAGTCCACTTAACTCCAGTGTTACCGTTACCGGTTCACCCGCAAAAATCTCTTTGAAATAATAAATTTGTTCGTAAAATACTATTGGCCCAAGGTTATAATGCGAAAGCTCTTTTTGCCCGAATCCATTTTCAGTAAGAAATCCCATCCTGGTATGGCTCATAAAATTAATAAAAGCCGAATTTGCTAAATGTCTGTTCGCATCCAGATCACTCCAGCGTATTTCAAATTTCTTGGTATACATATTCTAATTTTTATTCAAAACTAACTATAATAATATGCGTGCATATTATATTTTACCTAAGTTTATGCTAAATTAGGTAAACAATGCCAGTGATTACAGGGAATTATGTGCCACCCGGCATTTTTAAAAATGCAGATGCTTCTACCATTTATGCCGCAACTTTACGCAAAGTGGAGCTTCCTGTTTATGAAAGGGAAAGAATAGAGCTTGAAGACGGGGATTTTCTGGATATTGACTGGAGCTATTCAAGCAAACCAGATTCTGAAAATGTCGTAATCCTCCTCCATGGTCTTGCCGGAAACGCTTCTCGCCCTTATATGAAGGGAATGGCTAGAATCTTTAATAAAAATAAATGGGATGCGGTTGCGATGAATTTTCGCGGTTGCAGTGAGGAATTAAACCGGTTATATCGCAGTTATCACGGAGGCGCCTCGGAAGACCTAGCGGCAGTTGCAGATCATGTTTTATCACTAAAAAAATACAAAAACATCGCGCTTATAGGTTTTAGCCTGGGAGGAAATATAATGTTGAAATACCTCGGAGAAAACAGAAATATTCCTGATGAAATTATTGGAGGAACCGGAGTGTCCGTTCCCTGTGATCTTGAGGGATCACTGGGCGCCATCAATAATATGCGAAATTTTGTTTATTCAAAAAGATTTGAACTTAACCTAAAGGAACACCTGCAATTAAGGGCCAAAAAATTCCCGGCCAATCTTGATCAGAAGGAGATTTCTTCCTGCAGTTCACTTCGGGACATTGATGACCTTTACACTTCTAAAGCTCATGGTTATAAAAATGCGCATGATTACTATTCTAAAGCCAGCGCCTTAAATTTTCTTCCCGGACTTAAGAGACCTGCTCTCATTATCAGTGCTGAAAATGATAGTTTTCTTTCAGAAGGCTGCTACCCCTACGAGATTGCGGAAAAATCGGAGTTGCTTCATTTAGAAGTTCCTGTATATGGCGGTCATGTAGGTTTTGTTACACCCACCTCCACATATTATCACGAAAAAAGAGCACTTGACTTTATAGAATCACTGTTATAGGATAGGACACTTCAAAATTGGAGATGCTAGAGAATTGATTATCTTTGCGCAAGCTTTTAAAATTCAGGAATGATCCAATCTATGACAGGCTTCGGGAAAAGCATTTCTCAAATTCCCAATAAAAAAATTACCGTTGAGCTCAAGTCGCTTAACAGCAAAAATTTTGACCTGAATGCACGCATTCCTTCCCAGTACCGGGAAAAGGAACTCGAGCTTCGAAATTTAATTTCAAATTCACTCGGCCGTGGGAAAGTAGATCTTTCCATTTATGTGGAATACACAGGGGAACAGACATCTACCAATTTAAATACCGAAGTGGTTAAAACATATATGGATCAGTTACGTGACATCGTGAACGCCAATGAAGTAGAATTATTGAAAATGGCAGTAAAAATGCCTGATGCAATCAAAACAGAACGTGAGGAGATAGATGAAGAAGAATTTCATATTATCGAAAATGCGGTTAAAGAAGCCCTTTCAGAAATAAACCTTTTCAGAAACGATGAGGGAAAAGCACTGGAAAAAGATTTAAACCTCAGGATTACAAATATTCAGGAGCTTTTGAAACAGGTAATCGCCATGGATCCGGATCGGGTGGAATCGGTAAGAGAACGCCTTAGAAAAGGTATCGAAGAGATCAAGGAACAGGCAGACGAAAATCGTTTTGAACAGGAAATTGTTTATTATATCGAAAAATTCGATATCACCGAGGAGAAAGTAAGGCTTGATAATCACCTTGACTATTTTCTTACTACTATCAATACAAAAGACTCTAACGGAAGGAAACTGGCTTTTATATCTCAGGAAATTGGCCGGGAAATTAATACAATAGGAAGTAAGTCTAATTATGCCCCCATGCAACAACTGGTGGTACAAATGAAGGACGAACTGGAGAAAATCAAAGAACAAATTCTAAACGTACTCTAAATGAGCGAAGGGAAACTTATCGTATTCTCGGCACCCTCGGGATCTGGGAAAACTACGATAGTACGTCACTTATTAAAGCATCCGGAACTAAAACTTGATTTTTCAATTTCGGCAACTTCGCGGGAGCCCCGGGGAAATGAAGAGGACGGGAAGGACTATTATTTTCTCTCTCTAAAAGACTTCAAGCAAAAGATCAAAAATGATGAATTCCTGGAATGGGAAGAAGTTTACAGAGATAATTTCTATGGAACATTAAAAAGTGAAGTAGAGCGTATCTGGAAAGAAGGTAAACACGTGATTTTTGATATTGATGTTGTTGGCGGGCTGGATATAAAAAATATCTATCCGGACAGAACACTGGCAGTTTTTGTAAAACCTCCAAGTATCGAGGAACTTAAAATACGTTTGAAAAAACGTAAAACCGAAAGTGAAGACAAAATAAATATGCGCGTGGCTAAAGCTTCCATCGAACTTGCTACAGCACCTCAGTTTGATTTTATAATTGAGAATAATAATCTTGGGATTGCCCTGGAGGAAGCACACGAACTAGTTTCAAACTACGTCGGCGCCGAAAAGAAATAGAAATGAGAAAGAAAGTGGGCTTGTTTTTTGGAACCTTTAATCCCATACATATAGGCCACCTGATCATTGCCAACCATATGGCTGAATTTTCTGATCTGGACGAAATTTGGCTGGTTGTCACTCCGCATAATCCTCATAAAAAAAAGAATAGCCTTCTTGATAATCACCATAGGTATGAACTGGTGTACAGAGCCTGCGAAACGTATCCAAAATTAAAGCCCAGCAATATAGAATTTGGCCTTCCCCAGCCAAGCTATACGACCAACACCTTAATTCATCTTCAGGAAAAATTTCCCGATAAAGACTTCTGTCCTATTATGGGAGAGGACAATCTCAAAAGTTTCCATAAATGGAAAAATTACGAGGTGATTCTGGAGAATCATGACC
>JAGXII010000041.1 GCA_024635735.1 Christiangramia sp.
CGAACTTGCTTTAAGTAGTAAACTCTTGAATGTAGTGAAACGCTATGGGGTAGATTTACTTCATGTACATTATGCAATTCCCCATGCTTATGCTGGATATATGGCTAAAAAAATGCTGGAAGAAGAAGGCATAAATCTTCCAATGGTAACTACTTTACATGGAACCGATATTACACTTGTTGGGAATCATCCTTTTTACAAGCCGGCAGTAGCCTTTAGTATTAATAATAGTGATTTTGTAACCTCGGTTTCGAACAGCCTTAAAAAGGATACACTCAAGTTTTTTCAGATAAAAAAAGAGATTGAAGTGATTCCTAACTTTATAGATGTTTCAAAGTTCAGGGATAAAACCTATACCGACTGCCAACGTGAATTAATGGCACATGATGATGAAAAGATCATAACCCATATTAGTAACTTCAGAAAAGTTAAAAGAGTTGAAGATGTAGTGAGGATCTTTTTTAATATCCAGAAAAAGGTAAAAGCAAGATTAATGATGGTAGGGGAAGGCCCGGAACGTGAAGTTGCTGAAGAACTTGTTAAGGAACTTGATATCAGGGATAACGTATTATTTCTGGGACAGAGTAATGAAGTAGACAAGATCTTAAGTTTTTCAGATCTTTTTGTTCTCCCTTCAGAAACTGAAAGTTTCGGACTGGCTGCACTTGAAGCTATGATTAACTCAGTCCCCGTAATATCCACTAATACAGGTGGTTTGCCTGAAGTAAATATTGATGGAGTTTCAGGATATTTACATGAGGTTGGAGATGTGGAAGGGATGACTAAAAGTGCTCTTTCCATCCTGGAAAATGAAAATAAACTTGAGCTATTCAAGAAACAGGCCAGGAAAACTGCTGAAAATTTTGATATAAATAAAATTGTGCCCATGTATGAGAATCTTTACAAGCGGGCTTTGGTGGAAGCATAAAAAAAGTGGAGATTAAAAAATCTCCACCTTCTCTTTCTTAAACCTATTTAAGAAAATCTAAAACTGATATCTTATTCCCAAAGCGACATCAGGAGTAAAGTCATCTACTACATCATAATCGCTAAAACCTATCTCCGGTCTAAAATCAAGAGAAAGTAAAAGCGGGAAGTCGAAATTATATTCTATTCCAATATCTCCGGCGATCAAAGCAAATAATCCATCTTTAGGATATTTGTCCATATATTTATTTGGTACATCTACATTTCCAATACCAGCACCAGCTCCAACATACCAGTTAAAGCCTCCTTCTATATTCCATACCCATTGGTAAAGACCTACCAATTTAAAGGCATCGTAATAACTATCGTTTCTCCATCCAAGATCCAGCTCAAGTCTGTTTTCCGGATTTAAACCACGCTGATACGAAACTTCAGCTCCAAATCCTCCACCGCCGCCAACTCGTAATCCCAGAGCATTCTCTGAAATATCCTGTGCATTGGCATTGTTAAGGAAAACAGCTCCTATTATAAAAACTGTTAACAGAACTACTTTTTTCATGTTTGATTGATTTATTTGTGTGAGACAAATTTAATGTGAATACCTTTACAAGAACGTTCTCTCTCGCAAATGTATTGTTAATATTAATTAAAAATGTGTTAAGCATTATTCCTGAATTCTTCTAAATTTGGAGGTCATTATGAAGGCTCAACTCGAAAAATTAGCTGGTGAGATAACCGGCGAACTATTTTATGATTCTCTGCGTAAGTCTATTTACGCCACAGACGCTTCTGTTTATAGGGAAATTCCTTTGGCCGTATGTTATCCAAAAAACGAAGCAGATATTAGAATTCTTATTGAATTTGCCATATCAAATAAAACTTCTTTGATTCCCCGTACTGCGGGAACTTCCCTTGCAGGACAATGTACCGGGGATGGTATCATTGTGGATGTTTCGAGACATTTTACCGATATTATTGAAATAAAGGCTAAAAAAAAACAGGTAAGCGTGCAGCCAGGGGTGATTAGAGATGATCTTAACCGCAGGTTAGAGAAACACCACCTTTTTTTCGGGCCAAATACTTCTGCTTCTAACAGATGCATGATAGGAGGGATGGTAGGAAATAATTCCAGTGGTACCACTTCTATAAAATACGGAACCACCCGTGATAAAATCGTTTCTTTAAAAGCAATCCTGAGCGATGGTTCGGCAGTAGAATTTAAAAATATTTCCAAAGAGGAATTTCAAAAGAAGTTAAAACTTGAAAATCTGGAAGGAGCCATCTATCGAAAAATTCAGGATGAGTTAAGTGATAGAGCAAACCAGGAGGAAATAGTAAAACAGTTCCCGCCAAAAAGTTTGCACCGCAGGAACACGGGTTATGCTATTGATGAATTAATGGATACAGAGGTTTTTACCGATAGCACAGATAAGTTCAATTTATGTAAGCTTATCGCAGGTAGCGAAGGCACCCTGGCATTTATTACGGAGATTACCCTGGAACTCGATGATCTTCCGCCAAAATACACGGCTATGGTTGCCGCTCATTATCCAAGCATTAATTCCTGTATGCAGGCTGTGGTTCCGGCAATGAATCACTCGCTTTACACCTGTGAAATGATGGATAAGGTGATTCTGGATTGTACAAAGGAAAGTTTAAAATACCGCGATAACAGATTTTTTATTGAGGGCGATCCTCAGGGAATTTTGATGTTAGAGCTAAGATCAAATTCTGAAGAAGATCTTCAAAAACAGGTAGATGATTTACTTGTTACCTTAAAAGAATCTGAGTTAGGCTATGCGTTTCCTGTTCTTTACGGGGAGCAGATAGACCTTGCCCTTGAATTAAGAAAAGCTGGCTTGGGACTTTTAGGTAACATGAAAGGGGACAGAAAAGCAGTAGCTTGTATCGAGGATACTGCGGTTGCGCTACCGGTGCTGGCAGATTATATTTCAGATTTCAGTAAAATAATGGATTCATATAATCAGCAGGCTGTTTATTACGCGCATGCTGGTGCGGGCGAAATTCATTTACGACCTATTCTGAATTTAAAGAAATCTGAAGATATTAAACTCTTTAGAAGTATTACAAAAGATGTGGCCGAACTCGTTAAAAAGTATAATGGATCTTTAAGCGGTGAACACGGTGATGGTCGTGTAAGAGCCGAATTTATTGAATTAATGTTCGGTGAGAAAATATATGGTTTACTTAAGGAAGTAAAGAATTGCTTTGATCCTGAAAACATTTTCAATCCTGGAAAGATTGTAGATGCTCCGGCAATGGACACTTCCCTGCGTTATTCTCCAGACAGAAAAGAGCCTGAAATAGAAACTGTAATGGACTTTTCAGATGCTGATGGGATTCTTCGACTAGCCGAAAAGTGCAATGGCAGTGGCGATTGCCGCAAATCTGTTGAGGCAGGGGGCACCATGTGCCCTAGTTACAGAGCTACTAAAGACGAGAAAGATACAACACGGGCCAGAGCTAATGCCCTTCGTGAATTCCTGACTAATTCAGATAAACCCAACAGGTTTGATCATGAAGAACTAAAAGAAGTTCTGGACCTGTGCATCAGCTGTAAAGGCTGTAAGAGCGAATGTCCGTCAAACGTAGATATGGCAGCTTTAAAAGCTGAATTCCAGCATCAATATCACCAGGCTCACAAACCGAGTTTCAGGGATAAAGCATTTGCCAATATTACACAGCAAAATGAAAGGGCTTCTAAATTCCCGACACTTTCAAGGTTTGTAATGTCTAATGGATTTACTTCCGGACTTGCGAAAAAGATGTTGGGAATTGCGAAGCAAAGAGAATTGCCTGTAATAGCGAAGCAAACGCTAAAAAGCTATTATTTAAAGAATCAGGATAAATTCAATGTAAAAGATCCGATAAAAACCGTGTATCTTTTTAATGATGAATTCACCAACTACCTGGATGTTCAGGTAGGAAAAGATGCTTTAAATCTGCTGGCCGCACTTAATTATAAAGTTGTAATTACAGATCATCCTGAAAGTGGCAGAAGTCAGATCTCTAAAGGCTTCCTGGATAAGGCGAAAATTCTAGCGAATAAAAATGTTTCAATATTTAAGGATCTAATCAACAGCGAAACTCCATTAATTGGGGTGGAACCTTCGGCAATTTTAAGTTTCAGAGATGAATATTTAAGATTGGCAGACGATAAAGCGGCCGCGAAAAAATTGTCTGAAAACTGTTTTATCATAGAGGAGTTTATAAAACAGGAAATCGCGGCTGGGCATATAAAAGCCGGGCAGTTTACCAGGAGGCCTGCAATCGTGAAA
The DNA here is from genome assembly GCA_024635735.1 of Christiangramia sp. Taxonomy (GTDB): domain Bacteria; phylum Bacteroidota; class Bacteroidia; order Flavobacteriales; family Flavobacteriaceae; genus Christiangramia. The sequence goes on from JAGXII010000041.1 coordinate 4,227, forward strand.
ATCCATGCGCATTGTCATCAAAAAGCATTATCGAATACATCAAGAACCTTTGATATTCTAAATCTTCCTGTAAAATATAAGGTAACCGTTATACCATCGGGATGTTGCGGAATGGCCGGGTCTTTTGGTTATGAAAAAGAGCATTATGAGGTAAGTATGCGCATAGGAGAAAACTCACTTTTTCCTTCAATAAGGAAGAGCGACAAATCTGTAATTATAGCCGCTAATGGTACCAGTTGCCGTCACCAGATAAAAGATGGAACTGGCAGGATAGCCCTCCATCCGGTTAGCATTTTGAAAAATGCCCTGGCAGCAAAAAATTAAATCTTTGTTAATACTATTTTAAAAAGATAGTCTACAGTGATAATATATTATTTTTAGGCCTCGCAAACTTAAGAAGATGTATAGTTGTCTATGGAGAAGGATTTACGGATAAAGGAACTGGAAGAGGAGCTGAAAAATCTTAAAGGTCAGAAAAATTTTACTCATGAGTTCCCTAATGAGAAGAAGAATAACTTCAAAACAGAATTAAATTCTGTTGAGTTTACCCGGTCAATTATTGAGAATTGAAAATCAGGTAGAAGGACTTATCAGGTTAATTTCAGAAATGCTGGATCTGTCACGTATAGAACAAAATGAAATGGAATTGCGAACGGAGACATTCAATCTTAACAAGCAGGTTGAAGAAATCGTCGAAGACCTTATTTATTCTAATAAAGACATAGATATACATTTACAGCACGAATGTGAGTGTGAGGTAAACGCAGATCGCGATAGGATAGGCCAGGTAATTATCGATTTTTGACCAATGCTTTAAAATACTCTCGGGATAGCAAGCGTGTGGATGTAAGAGTATTTGAAGAGAAGGATAATTATGTAGCTGTAAGTGTTAAAGATTACGGAATTGGAATAGATGAAAAGGAGCAGCAACAAATTTTTAAAAGATTTTATAGAATCTCTGGAAACAAGGATGAAACTTACTCTGGCTTCGGGATCGGCCTTTATCTCTCTAACGAGATAATTGAAAGACACAAGGGAAAAATATTTGTAAACAGTGAAATTGGGAAGGGTTCAGAATTCACCTTCACTTTACCATTAAATGAAAATTAAATATGGCAAAAATATTAATTGTTGATGATGACCAGACTATTGGTTTTATGTTAAGAGATATTCTTGAGTTTAATGGGCATGAAGTTGTTGTTTCCCAGGAACCCAGAAAAACAAAAGAAAATATACGCGACAATAATATTGAGCTAGTACTTCTGGATAAGTTAATTTCAGGAGTAGATGGTACCGACGTTTGTTCTGATCTTAGAAAAGATGATGAATTTGTTGAGCTACCCGTTATTATGATGTCTGCACTTCACAACGTAGATGAGATTTGCAAAAAAGCCGGAGCAACAGAGTTTTTATCTAAGCCTTTTGATATGGAAACTCTCAATTCACTGGTTACTGAAGTTTTAAAGAATCATCAGGCTTAAAAAAGGATTATCC
>JAGXII010000042.1 GCA_024635735.1 Christiangramia sp.
AGATGTGTATAAGAGACAGATGTCATACTCCATAATAATTTTGGAAGTTTTGGCAGGAATTACTACAATTTCTTCTTCCTTGTAAGAGACTGATTTTCCAGAGGAAGCCGTTTCACCTGCAGCATTTCCAGTGCCCACCTGATTAGTCTGCAGTAGGTTCAGGATATTAAAACCCGTAATTGCTCCTGCAGAATAGGCGTTTGCAGATGTTGAAACTCCTGAACTATTCGAATAGGTGGTTTCTCTGTTGAGATAGTAATCGTGAGCTACTTCATTAAGTATGAAGAAACTTTTGTTAAGATGGAGAAAAATTGGCTCATTGGTCTTATTGTAAAACTGAAAGCCCATATTACCACCGTCTTTCCAAAGATTGTATAAGATTTTTGAATTTTCATCTTCGTAAATGAGGGAATTTTCCTTTTGGTCCATGGATCCGGTAGTTTCTGCTTTGTATACCTGGTAATAGACGTCTGAAGCGCAGGAGGACAATAATCCAAGAGCAAAAATTGCAATAAAAGTAGATTTTAATTTCATATTTAAATATTAAATGTTTGGATTAGTGCCGTGAAATTAGGAATTATATTATGTCTTCTATTACGGGTTTCCGTATTGGTTCATCTTTAGATTCTTTCTTTTAGGAAAACTTCCACTCCACTTCCCCCAATTCGAGTAACTTTCCTATATGTATATCCAGAGTAGCCGGGAAAATATCGGGAATGGAAATATTTAATCGCAGTTCATAACCACCAAAGACACCTTCAGATAAATGCACCCGGTTAGAGTATTTGATCTCTTCCTGTATATGCCGGTATTGGTTTTCGGTAAGGGTAATCTCCAGTTTTCTCATGTTGATTTTTTTTCAATACAAGAATAAAAACCATTCACGACAAAACTCGTCGTACAAAAAACATTACAAAGAATAAGAAATCACCTAACGTCCAGATCTACAACTCCAAACTAATCTCCCCATAAACCGCCTTAATAAAATGCCCGTTTAAAAAGTTTGTGGTTTCGATCTCGCTTTGAAGCATCACGCCTTTGGCAGAGCTTTCAAGTAAAAGCATGGCAGATTGCAGCAAGGGAGCCGCGGTGGTGGTTTGAATGGCACGAAGTCTGTGCTTACCTATCTTTTGAGGCAGGATCTTCTTAGACACCTCTATTTTGCGCCTGATACCTTTACTATCCTTTCCCTCAGAAGAGGCATATAAAATTATCTGGTCTTCCTCTATATGCGGGATCATAGCTTGCATTTTTTCCTGTAATTTATTTACAGCGTCCGGGTTCTTTCCAATTGATTTCAATTGCTCCTCCACCCAGGCATAATGGCCGGGAAATCTTAAGGTTTTATAATCCAGGGATCTTACTTTGTTCTTCAGACTCATAGGGAGGTCGGCCGCGCCACCCGAGGTAAGATCTTCTTCATAGGTTTTTCCGTTAATGATGATGCGGGCTCTTTCAGAAAGTGATGCTAAATTACTTTCTTTAAAATCACGAATCACCACGGCATCTTTAAGATATTCTGTAGCTACTCCCACCGGACTCCAGGTGAAGCCATAATAATGCGGAGCGACTGCATGTCTGGTAAGAGCTCCTACTTTAAGGGCAATAGCATCTATTTTTTCAACATTGTATTTTTTACAAAAACTCTGGAAAAGATGATTCCCCAGCACATCAATATAGCCAGGCGCCAGACCGGTTTGTAATAAAAAGCCTGTCCCGGCATCTGCCGCCAGTTTCTTTATGGTTTCGGTTTCAGAAACATACTCGGTGAGATTAGCATAATGCATACTAAAGTCCTTTGCCAGCTGTGCCATTTTCGGGGCCAGGCTTCCCGGCAGACAGTCGAGAAGAATATCCGCGCTAAGTAGTGTTTTCTTTAATCTGGCTGAGATCTTCTTTTCCGGTAATTCAAAACATTCGATAAAAATCTTCCTGGAAGTTCCTTTTTCAATCCAGTCGGCCATCCTTTTCGCCTTATCCAGGCTTCGGTTAAGAATAATCAAATTCGGAATTACCTCGCTTAATTCCGCAAGCATAAGTCCGGCTGCCTGAGCGATACCACCGGCACCGGCAATGACGATATTGTACTCCCTGTCCATACTTAAAGTTAAGTATTTTATACACCCTATCGATGTGGTATCCTGTTTTTATCAAAGGAAGTTATAAGCTCTTAGCCATTTTTCCATTTATGAAGCCTTTAGCGATGGTGAAAAGAAAGAAGAAATAGATCTCTCATCCCTTCGCCAGGCTCAGTGAACAATTATGTTGTTGGGAAAGAAAGCATTCATAAACTTCGAGCCTTCTGCCCGCCGACAAGCTCAGCCATGGAAAAAAGACCCCAAAATATGCTTCGATATAATTTTTTAGACGGCAGCTTTTTTATTTATTTTCGTGTTATGAACCTTCGCCCTCTACTTCATACGCTTAGCATCTTCTTTCTTCTAGCCTTATATTCCTGCACAAATAACCAGAATGGTGCTTCAGAAACTTTCCTCCAAAACTCAAGAGATTCGAGTTTTACTTATTTTGAACAGGGAAAGGATGCCACAGAAATAAGGGAGAAAATAACCAATTTTAATAAAGCGCTGGATCATTTAAAAGGTACGCACGATACGCTTATACCTATCATCCTGGATCATAAGATTTATTATCATAATCGTTTAAAGGAATATGACAGTTCTATATATTTTACAGATAGCTTAATTCATACCGCTAAAAATCAAAATAACTCCGCTATGGTAGCCACGGGATACTATCGTAAATCTGTTATATTCAGATATTTAAATAACCCCGAAAAAGTATTTGAAAACGCTTTTGAGGCAAGACGTTTATATTTAAAAATGGGCGATAGTTCTAATGCAGGCCGAAGGTTATCTGAAATGGCTTCTGCCCAAAGCCAGATGACCGATCATAGCGGAGCTCAGCAAACGGCAACTGAAGCTTTGAAGTTTCTTTCTGAATCAGATTCCTCTTATATAAGCAGCGCTTACAACACAATTGCTACAGCATACAGGAACCAGGGGTTTTATCAGGATGCAGTAACCGAATGGAAGAACGCCCTTAAATATTCCACCACAATTCGGGATAGCCTCAGCAATCTGAATAATATTGCACTTACTCTTCAGGATCATAAAAAATATGATGAGGCTATTGAAATTTTTGAAAATATCATCGATAGATCAAATCATTCAGATATTACATCCCAAGCCAGATTTATAGATAATCTTGCATATACAAAATGGCTGCAGGACTCTTCAGCGATTATACAAGATGAGCTATTAAAAGCTGTAGAAATCAGAAGGCATGAAAATGATGAGAACGGGCTTTTAGCAAGTTATGATCATCTTTCGGATTATTATAGATCTAATAGTAAAAAGCTTTCAAAAATGTACGCCGACAGTTTATTGAAAACAGCTGAGAATATCGATAGTAAGTCGGCCCAGCTTAATGCAATCGAAAAACTAATTCAACTTTCCCCATCAGAGAAAGCAAAAGATTTATCTAACAGGTATATCCAGCTGGATGACAGTATAAAGTCTGAGAATATCCGGGTGAAAAATTTCTTTGCTAAGATCAAGTACGATGAGGAGCAAAAGCAAAGAGAAATTAATGATCTCGAGGCAGAAACCATAAAACAAAAATTGGAAGCCGAAGAGTTAAAGAACCAAACCATCATACTTTCATTAGGAGGAATACTTCTACTGGTAAGTGGCGGATTCGGTTTTTACTATTTGAGACAAAAACATACAAGAGAAAAAATTCGCGAAGCTTATTTTACTGAAACGAGAATTTCCAAAAAGATCCATGATGAATTAGCGAATGACGTTTATAATGTAATGAGCGGAATGCAGGAAATTGCTCCAAATGATACCATGGATAAACTGGAACATATTTATAAGCGTACCCGGAATATTTCCAGGGAAAATAGCAGTATTCCCATGGACGAAAATTACCTGCCTCATCTGCTTTCTACCCTTAGCGCTGCTATTCCGGAAAATACCAGGCTTATCCTGCGTGGCGAAAATAGTATTAACTGGAACAGTTTAAGTACTGAAAAAAAGATAATTATTTACAGAATACTTCAGGAAATGATGATCAATATGAACAAACACAGCGAAGCCGGTTTGGTCGCGATCATATTTTCTGAACAAAAGAATTCATTAAATATTCATTATTCCGATAACGGCACTGGAGCTTCAGAAAAGAGTCTGAAATCGGGCAATGGTATACAAAATATGGAAAACCGTATTTTTTCCATAAAAGGAAGACTTAATTTTGAAACCGAACAGGATAAAGGTTTAAAAATACACATCCAGATTCCAATATAGTTTACGGCATGTTTAAAAAAGTTTTAGTGGCAGAAGATATGGACAGTATCAATCATGCCGTAGCATCTATTTTAAAAGACCTGGATATTCCGGAAGTAGCACATGCGCAGTACTGTGATAAAGCTTGGCTTCTCGCGAAAAAGGCTTCACAGGATGAGCAACCTTTCGATTTACTTATCTGCGACCTTTCGTTCAAGGAAGATCACCGGGAAGAAAGGATCAAATCTGGAAAAGAACTTATATCCATACTAAAATCTGAATATCCCGATCTCAGGATTCTTGTAAATTCTGTGGAAGATCACCCGCAAACTATAAGGGATTTATGGGACTCAGGAAATATAGATGCTTATGTATGTAAAGATCGCAGAGGATTAAAGGAATTAAAAGAAGCAGTGGAAAAATTAGAAAGAGGCGAAACTTACAATTCACCTTCAATACAAAAGGTATTAGATCAAAACAATCTTCTGGTCCTAAATGATTTTGAGATCAAAATTGTAAAATTTCTGGCCAACGGACTCACTCAGGATCAGATAGAACAGAAACTGAAAAGTCAGCATATAAAACCAAATAGCAAAAGTGCCATTGAAAAAAAGTTAAAAGATATGAGAGAGGAGTTTAATGCAAACACAAACCCACATCTTATCTCTATCATGAAAGATCTGCAATTAATCTAATATATGTCAGTCCTGGAAGTTAAGCGGAGTAGGGCCGTCTTAGCGGAAAGGCTGGCATATTTTTTATAAAGTCTAATCAAGGCCTTATGCCATATTTTAATCTGTTATTATTTGATTAATTTTATTGGTTACCAAGGGCATTCTTTCTTCTAACATAAGGGGATGGATATAAGAAATAAGAATTTCCTCTAGTAGGTCTTTATCTATAAATTTCTGAAATTCTGAATGCAAGAATTTTTGAATTTCAGGATCGTCTTGTAAAATTTCCTCTACAATACCGATGCGGTTATCTAATACATAAATAATATCTTCCAGGTCGTGACTCCATCTATAAT
>JAGXII010000043.1 GCA_024635735.1 Christiangramia sp.
AATGCTATTGGCGGAAAGCTTCTGGGCGCCAGGGATTACAAGAATTTATGGGAACTGAGTAAAAAAATAAGCAAGTATGCAGTTTTGATTGCCCTTATCTTAATGGCTATTTGCACCCTGTTGTACAATCAAATTGGGCTGGTCTTTAACAAGGAAGCTCAGGTTCTGGCCTTATTCTCCTCTGTTTTCTGGATTGTCCTGCTTATGCAACCCGTAAATGCCATTGCTTTTATGTTCGACGGAATCTTTAAAGGCCTGGGAGAGGCCAAATATCTTCGGAATGTTTTACTTGTCGCGACCTTTCTCGGTTTTACACCAGCCTTATTGATCTCAGATTATTTCGGGCTGAAACTGGAAGCTATCTGGATCGCCTTTTTTGTATGGATGCTTATACGAAGCAGTACGCTGGTCATTTACTTCCGCAGGAAATATTTGAATAAGGAGGTATAGATTCTGTTAAGTAGGCTCCTGTTTTATCCCATTATCCTTAACTTTGATAAAAACCCGGAATTTATGACTACCAACCGTGAAGACGGAAGTCTGTATACCCATATAGAAAATAAGATCGCCACTATTGAATTTGGCCATCCAGCCAGCAATTCTTTTCCGTCGGTATTACTGGAAAGACTGGAAAAGGAGATCAATAAATTATCTGAAGATGATTCGGTATATGTGATACTGCTTAGATCTGATGGAAAAAAGGCCTTCTGTGCCGGGGCCTCCTTTAACGAACTTGTAGAGATAGAAAATATACAAACGGGAAAACTTTTCTTTTCCGGCTTTGCCAATGTTATCAACGCCATGCGAAAATGTAAAAAATTAATCATTGGCAGGGTTCACGGTAAAACAGTGGGAGGCGGAGTTGGCCTGGTTTCTGCCTGTGACTATGCGCTGGCAACTGAGGCTGCGTCTATCAAACTTTCTGAACTAAGTATAGGTATTGGTCCCTTTGTAATTGCTCCGGCAGTTGAACGCAAGATGGGAGTAGCTGCTCTGGCAGAACTCTCTTTGGCAGCACACGATTGGAAAAATGCATATTGGGCAAAGGAAAAAGGTCTTTATTCTCATGTTTTTGAAACTACCGAGGAACTCGATTGGGAAATAGAGATCATCACAGAAAAACTCGCATCCTACAACCCCGAGGCTCTTCTTGAAATGAAAAAAATATTCTGGAAAAACACCGACCACTGGGGAGAATTATTACAGGAAAGAGCCGCTATTTCGGGTGAACTGGTGCTATCCAACTTTACTAAAAAAGCGCTCGCTAAATTCAAAAAATAAAAATTATGTTCCAGCAATCACATTTACCTAAAGACAAAGACGCTACACCAACCGAACAGTGGGGCTGGTCAATTCAGGATTTTATAACAGAGAATTTCTGGTATTTGCTGGGTATTTTATTCTTACTTTTCCTCTTCCTCTACGCCCGTTATAGCTGGAGAAAAAGACATGAAAAAAATCAACAATAAATGGATAATGACGCCTGGGAATTTTTAAGCTTTTTAAGCGGAATGGGCTTCTGGCTTATTCTGGCTCTAATACTTATTGGAGTGTTCGTTTACAAGAAATTCAGAAAATGATTATCGCGTTTTTAACCATCCGGTAATACTCAATCTGGGAACTTTTACGGGTTTTACTTCGTGTTCCAGCTCCTGACTTTCAAAGATCACCACTCTGCCCGGCAACGGGTAAATATTGAGCGCTTCCTCTTTTCCATTTTCTAAAGGAGAATAGATGGTTAATTCACCACCATTTTCCGGCTTCCAGTTCTCATCGTTTAAATAGCAAACCATCGATAACTTTCTGCGTCCGTCATTTTGAAAGGTATCCAGGTGTCTCTTGTAAAAAGTCCCATCGGGATATACGGCATAATGAAATTCTTTTGTGAGAATTCCCATGAAACAGGTTCGGTTAAGATAAGCCACCAGGGAATTAATCTTGTCAAAATAAGTTTTTTCAGCCTTTCCGGCATCTGCCTCATTAATCCATAGAATAAAATCTCCGCGAATAGATTTAGCTATTACCTCGTTAATATAATTCCCGATAGCCGCTTTTTTGAAATTATCCTCCTCATATTTCTCCAGTAAAGCCTGCCTGAGAATATTCACTTCTCCCTCGTTAAAAAAATTATCAACGATGCTGTATTTTCTCTCAATCAGGTCGTTAATAATTCTTTCATAGAGCGGGTTCTCTACAAAATCTATTTGTTCAAACAACTCTAAATCAGTTTGTATCATCACATGGAAATTTCGCAAATATATATCAGAAATTGAATCATAAGTGTTAAAAATATTAGCCTTAAAAAATCAATTATCTTTGTACCAAAATATGCCCAAATGAGCAAAATTAGAATAACCAAGCAGTTTTCCTTTGAAACCGGTCACGCCCTTTATGGCTATGACGGCAAATGCAGGAATGTGCATGGCCATAGTTATAAATTAAGTGTTACCGTAATTGGAAAACCAATCACCGATTCTAAAAATGTAAAGTACGGAATGGTGATCGATTTTGGCGACCTGAAGAAGATTGTTAAGTCAGAAATCGTTGATCAGTTTGAGCATGCCACCGTTTTCAATAAGAACACTCCCCATATAGAACTTGCCAATGAGCTCAAAAAACATGGGCATCATGTTATTCTGGTAGAATATCAGCCCACCAGTGAAAATATGGTGATTGATTTTTCCGAAAGGATTAAAAAACACCTGCCAGATCACATCCAGCTTCATTCGCTAAAACTTCAGGAAACCGAAACCTCTTTTGCAGAGTGGTACGCCATTGATAATAAGTAGGGCGCAACCCTTACGGGTCGGGCTATACGCTTTTAGTCCCGCTATAAAGCGGGAGCTAACCGCTGCTATCCCTTGCGCGCATATCCCAAGGTTTTAAGTGAGCAGTTGTTAGTCTCAGTTAGCAGTAAAAATTATTAAAACATGTAGCTAAGTGCTGCACTGAGACTCTCGAAGTGCGGTTGTTTTAAAAATTATTCGTGCATTCGTGGCAATATTTACTTTTTAATACCTTTTTCAATTTCCTATATCTTAAAGTTTAAAGTAACCAGTTTTCAGTTTCAGTACGCCGTTGAAATTTTTTAAGACCTGTACTGTATCTATTTGTCATTTCGACCAACGGGAGAAATCTCCTATCTTTATCCCCCGAAACAATAACTATGAATATCCCACAGGGCAAAAAAGTTTATTTTTCAAGCGATAATCACCTGGGCGCTCCCACTATGGAAGAAAGCCGGGAAAGAGAAGTGATTTTTGTGAAGTGGCTGGATAAGATTAAAGAGGATGCCGCGGCGATCTTTTTGCTGGGCGATCTTTTTGATTTCTGGTTTGAATATAAACACGTGGTTCCTAAAGGCTTTGTAAGAACCTTAGGAAAACTGGCAGAAATCAAGGATTCAGGTATTCCCGTTTATTTTTTTGTAGGCAACCACGATTTGTGGATGAACGATTATTTTGAAAAAGAGTTGAGTATTCCCGTTTTTCATAAGCCTCAGGAATTTGAATTCAATGCTAAAAGTTTTCTTATAGGTCATGGCGATGGACTCGGTCCCGGTGATATAGGCTACAAGCGCATGAAAAAAGTCTTCACCAATCCTTTGGCCAAATGGTTTTACAGATGGCTGCACCCCGATCTTGGAGTTCCTTTAGCACAGTATTTTTCGGTTAAGAATAAGATGATTTCAGGGGAAGAAGACATTGAATTTCTGGGCGAGGAAAAAGAATTTCTTATTCAGTATTGTAAAAGGAAATTAGAGACAAAGCACTACGACTATTTCCTTTTTGGGCATCGTCACCTGCCGCTGGAAATAAACCTCAACGACAAATCGGTTTATATCAACACCGGCGATTGGATTAGTCATTACACCTATGCTGAATTTGAAGGCAAAAACGTCAGTCTTAAAAATTTCAAATCTTAAAGGCTTTCTCTTATATCCTTAAGCTTAAGCTGAATAGTAGTATTCCCATTCCATGTATTTTCATCCAGACTATACACCGCATCAAACTTTTGATGATTTTTTATAAGCTCCAGTTTTTCGCCCAGATTAAAACCTATTACATCAAAAGCAGGCCCGTCTTCCTGTTTTACCTTACATTTCAGATGTTTATCATCTTCACCAACACATTTTCCGTAACCCGTATCCTTTAGCCCTTTTGATAAAAATACTGGTGACATATTCTCTGGACCAAAGGGGGCAAATTGCTTCAATATTCTAAAGAATTTTGGAGTAATTTCTTTCAGGTCCATTTCAGCGTCTATAGAAACTTCAGGAGTAAGTAATTTACGGTCGATGGTTTCAGAAACCACCTCTTCAAACTTCTTTTTGAAATTTGCATATTCCGACTCCAGTAAAGTAAGTCCGGCAGCGTATTTATGTCCGCCAAACTGCTCAATATGATCTTTACAGCCTTCCAGGGCTTCATATACATCAAAACCTCTCACAGATCTTGCAGAAGCGGCTAGTTTTTCGCCGCTTTTGGTAAATACAAGTGTTGGCCTGTACCAGGTTTCAGTTAATCTGGAAGCCACTATTCCAATCACGCCTTTATGCCAGTTTTCGCTATATACTACCGTGGTGAGCCGTTCTTCTTCCTTAAGCTCAATAATTTGTTTTTTGGCTTCTTCTGTAATTAATTTATCCGCGCTTCTCCTATCGGTATTAAAATCTTCAATTTCTGCAGCATATTTTTCTACAATTGTCTCATCTTCTTCGGTTAAAAGATTTACCGCATGTTGCCCGTGCTTCATTCTTCCGGCTGCATTTATACGCGGAGCAACGATGAAAACCACATCAGTAATAGTCACATTTTTGCGGTCTCCCAGAAGATATCCAATTCCTTTTCTTGGAGCCACATTTATAACGTGCAAACCATGATAGGCAAGAATCCTGTTTTCACCGGTTATAGGAACAATATCGGCACCAATAGCGGTCGCTACCAGGTCTAAATATGGCAATAGGACCTCATCGGGTTCATTATTGGTTATGGCTAGAGCCTGAATTAGTTTAAAACCTACACCACAACCACAAAGTTCATCATAGGGATAAGAGCAGTCTTCCCGCTTGGGATCAAGTACCGCAACTGCTTCAGGAATTGCGCTTCCCGGCCTGTGGTGATCACAAATAATAAAATCGATTCCTTTTTCTTTTGCGTAGGCAACCTTTTCTATAGCTTTTATTCCGCAGTCCAGAGCGATGATCAGGCTTATATCGTTATCTGCAGCGTAATCTATTCCCTTGTAAGAAACGCCATAGCCTTCTTCATAACGATCTGGAATATAAGTGGCGACATTTGAATACCTGAATTTTAAAAAGGAAGACACCAAGGCAACACTGGTAGTGCCATCTACATCATAATCTCCATAAACCAGGATATTTTCGTCTCCCTCAATCGCCTTTTGAATACGCTGAACAGCAAGGTCCATATCCTTCATAAGGAAAGGATCGTGAAGGTCTTTAAGTTCTGGCCTAAAAAACTTTTTAGCTTCCTTAAAACTCGTAATTCCCCGTTGAACAAGCAGCCTCGCAACCGGCAATTCCACTCCCAGTTCATTGGATAAAGTATTGACTATGGTAGGGTCGGCTTTAGGTTTTAAGGTCCAGCGCATGACTATTATAAGGTTTTAAAATTTGATTGAATGTATTAAAAAAAGTCGCAGGAATTTAAACTTTCAGTTCAATATCTCCGCTATTTTATGTTGAAGTTCGGGAACTACTTTTTCCTCAAACCAGGGGTTCTTCATCCTCCAGAAACGATTAACGGGCGAGGGATGTGGTAAGGTCCAGAATTCAGGTAAATATTCATGATAATTCTGAACTTTTTCAGTCAGATTTTTTTTTCCGCCTAAATAATAGTTTGAAGCATATGAGCCAATAAGAATCTTAAGTTTCACAATTTCCAGTTCTTCCCATATTTTTTCATGCCACATTGGA
>JAGXII010000044.1 GCA_024635735.1 Christiangramia sp.
AAGAGTGGTGTGGTTTGCCTCCCTTCTTCTTTTTACTGGCTATGCCATCAGAATCATTCCCATTTTTATAAATCATTATCAAAACGGTTCGGGCTTTACGGCTACTAAATTTTCTCAATCTGAAGTTTTAGCCTTTACCATGAGCGGGAATTATTCGTCAAAAGAATTAATTGTAAATGACAATTTTATCTTCAGAATCCACGGCAACAATATGAATCTTCAAAATTTACCTTTTGACGGTGGTTTGAAGGGAATTGAAGAGGTAAAACAAAAATTGGCAGCAAAGGAGGCAGTTCTTGTTTATCTGGATCATGTGAACTGGAGAGCCTATTTTATTGATCGGGAAGTAATTCTCAGGGAATTTGCCGAATTTAAAATCAGGAAGTTTTCTGACGGTTTCATTATAGAATAATCATCAACCTCCTGTTTTACTCTTTTTTCGAAGAGGTGAATTAAAATGACAATTTACATTTGAATACTAAACTCTATTGTTTTTCCATCCTCTCCCATCTTGAAGGAATAATTATAATCCTTGTACCTAAAAAGAATTTCCTTTAGCAGCATATCATTCACCTGTTTAATTGAGATGTATGGCTGAGTCTGTTTTCCTAATTTCTTCTTTAACCAATACTTCATAGAAGTAAAAAAAGGATCTTCATAAAACTCAATATTTACCACCTTTCCCGCACACTGAGGTAACTCCTCTCCTAAAAAATGCTCTACATGCGCCAGAATGTTTGCCACTTTGAAAGAAAGATCGGGATTTCTTAGGAGATGTTCTTTGTGACTTTCTACAAATTCTGCCATTCCCTGTTGGCGTAAGGGTTCGATTATCTTCATCTTCCTGTTTTGTAGAAAGTGGCGTTGATTAATCCTCATTATATTTTTTACCCTGGGATTGCCGGTAAGGAGTTTATCTTCTGATCCTGAAAAACTCTTATGCCAGTTGTGAAGAAAAAATTCCTCACCTACTTCTTCTTTTTTGTAACCGGCATTTTCAAGTCTCGCAAAAAGATCTTCATCTTCAGCACCATAGAAATGAAAGAATTCGTCCAGGCCATTCACCTTAAGAAGTACTTCTTTTGCCGCAAGGATCATCCCGTTGACCTTTCCTATCCTTTGAGGCTTCAGATCAGCAAATTTGTAATTGCAGAATATTTTTTGTGACTCTTTTTTACTGAGATAACCCAAAGGAAAAAGAAAAAATTTGTCGTCCGCTGCCAGTCTTGTAAAAAGCGAAAGAGCTTGCGAATGAAATATAAGATCAACGTCAGCTATAAAAATAAATGGAAAATTTGCTTTTTTGATCCCGTAGTTAAGCGCCTTGCTTTTGTTCCAGAGCAAATGAGAAACTTCCAAAGGAAAAAATACGGAAAAATTATAGGAATTCAGCAGTTCTCTATAACCCTCCACTAAAGCAGCCTCACTGCCGTAATCCACAAAAACGACCTCAAAGTCTCCTGCCGATTGTCTTTGCAGAGAATCCAGCGAAGCTTTAATGCGCTTCACATCCCGATTCCGGTTTGCATAGATGACACTAATTCTTTCCTGCATATTATCAGTTGCCGGATTTCAAATTTTGTTCAATATAACAGTATTTCTCCAATACTTTTTTCTTTACCAATTCCCTCTCAAGATTTGGCTTTATCTCCCGGAGGTTGTATTCAACTCCCTTATGAAAAGTCTCCTTTTCTGAAAGAGCTTTAGCTATAAGACCTGCAATTTCATCTTCATCTTCCGAATTGCCGATTAGAAGGCCATTTTTCCCATGTTGGATCCATTCAGCTGTTGCCCCACCAGGATTGGATTGCAGAGGAAAAGCACCCATTACAATAGCCTCCAGCAGGGTATTTGGAGTACCGTCAGAAAGACTGTTCCCGATGTAAATCAGAGCCTCCCCCATTAACTTCATTACCTCGGAATGCGGCAGGGTTCCAAAAACTTCAAGTCTTTCCCAATGCTTCAATGGATTCATTTCCATATAATTAAAGACTTCATCCCCTGCACCAAAAACTTTAACCTCCAAACCTTTCAAACTTTCCCGTAGTTCCCATAGCGCCTTCAGCACTGGAATGCATCTCCCATGAAGACCCTGATACCCCTTTACCAGAATTATATTTCTTGATGCAAGAGGCTTCATCAGCCGATCTGTAGCAGAAAAGTCAAAACCTCCGCCTCCGGGAAAGACCCCCAGGAATTCTCCCGAAAACCCGTTTTCAACAGCTATCTGATAGTCTCGCCTGCAATCTGCAAACATGTAATGGAGTTCGGGCAAGGTTCGACGCATTTCCTGTACTTCCATTTCCTTGTTTCTATAATAGTAGAGATCACTACCCCATGAGGAATAGATCCATTTAATATTTGGATGTCGCTGCATCACTTCTCTGACAGTGGCAGTAGCGAGATACATAACAAATGAATGAACCACATCCGGCTGTATTTCCAGAAGCTTTTCATTCAAAAATTTATCAAGGTCACGTTCATTTAATTTGTTTATAACACGAGTAACAGTTGGAGCCTTCCTTTTAAGTGAGTAACGGCCCGGAAAATCCCATCTGTATCTCCACCCGGTGATTTGATGTACAAAATCAATTTGCGGAACCCTGGTGTCCGAATCAAAAATATCCAGCCAGTAAACTTCATGCCCGGAATTTTTCAACTGCTGTGTCCAGTTAAAAAAGTGAGGAGCGAATATGGAGAGCATTAGAATTTTCAATGAGTCTGCAAAAGTGTAAAGTACATAATGGTTTTTAGCTTAACCTTCATTATAATTATTTAATCTTGTAAATGACATAGCCTCCGACTCTCTTATGAAGAACAATTTTTTCCTGTACCAATAATTCTTGTATAAGAGGTTCAGGAGTGCTCATCTTCCTAGTATGTCCAAATTTTTTATTTTGTACTGCAATTATAAGATCTTCCGGAGATATGTTTTCTCCGATCCCTCCAGCTTTAATCAGGCTATTGGATTCCAATTTATCATATTTAGTAAATTCTAACCATTCTGAACTCAATGTTTTAGCTTTGGGAGTGAAAACAACCGTTTTATCTGTTGTATTTATTAACTTAATTAGAGCAAGAACATCGTTTTCCTTTTCAGGCAGATAACTAAAGTATAAAACAATAGTGGAAATAAGCAGCATGAGAAAACTATTAAATCCAACTTTTGCATAACGGCTGTTTCCCGTCCACTTATTCACTTCCATAATTCCATATCCCAGCGTCAGGTAAATACCCGGAACGAGGTAAAGGAATAAGCGATCGGAAAAGGGATACATTTTGAATGCGCTTAATGACAAATGGATAACAACGGTAATCACATAAACCGCAATAACACCTAGAACCTTATTTTGGAAAACGCTCCTGATATATTTGAAAGTAAAGATAATGCCCACAGAAAACCCTAAGAAAACGGGAATTCCCACCAACCAGTAACTTGAGAAAAGAAATAGTGTTATCACCTTAGCCTGAATGGCAAACCATTTAAAAAAAGAAAGATCCAGTGGCACAAATGTAGTGGACCAGTAAGCTGTCATGTAATTTCTTAGCTCTTCTGCCCCCGGCTGCTGCATAAACCAAATGAAATAAAACAGGTAAGGTACAGGGGCTAATAAAAAGGGAAGAATAGATGTCAAATTTTTCCATTTAAAGAAGCCTTTCTTCTCAAAGAGAAAGCTCAAGACCTTGAAAATAGTCAGGGAGGCACAGAAGAAAAGGCCAACGTTACTCAGTAAACAGAAAATGCTAAAAAATATAAAGCTTATATAGTTGTTCCTGTTTTTAATAAAGTAGTTAACCGCCACAAGACCGAGAGTCAGGTCAAGAGTGTATTGCTTTAGAGTGAGAGAGTTGCCAATTACAAAGGGATTAAAGCAAAATAAAGCCAACAGAAGAATTTGGAGATAAAAAGGAAAGTAAATCTTCAATAATCGGCTAAACAAGAAAAGGGATACGCAGGAGGATAGAAAACTTAGTATTTTGAGAGAGATATAAGGCTTAGCAATGCTGCTCAAAAGCTTTTGAACAACTAGAAACAGTGGTGGGGCGCTTTGATTATAAGGTAAAGGTGTGAATACCTGTCTAAAATTGGATTGGACAATACTCAAGCCCAAGTTAACTTCGTCTCCATTAAAGGACCATTCGACGAACTGATAATAAAAACGCAGACAAATTCCAATCACAATAATACATAAAGGTAAAACCTTTAGTTGTTTCTCCGTTCTACTCGTATATAACTGCCACATTAAGATCACTCCTTTTTATGACCGATAACTATTGTAGATAAACCCAACTTATTTTGAAGCAGTTTATCAAAAAGGCTAAAAACGGGAACAAACCTGTTGTATATTTTCATCTGTCCTAACGGCACGTGCTGTTTCTTTAAGATATTACCATTAAAGTACCATCCCAGAGTACCTATAAAATTAAAATACTGTGTGTGTATTATTTCGAGGTGATTGGCTTTAAAAAGCTTTGACATTCTGGATATGTTGTATCTTCTGAAATGGCCGAGATTAATATCGAAATTATTAAATAATTTTTGATAGGAAGGAACAAGGATAATAAGATTGCCGCCTGCTTTTAAAAATTTACGGCAGTTAGCGATAGCCAGACAATCATCTTCAATATGCTCAACTACGTTCAGAGCAAAAACGGTATCAAAGTTTTGAAACAGATCCTCGTGCTTCTTGTCAAAATTTGGATCTACTAAATCAATCTGTCTTACTCCCAGCACATCCTGATCAGCATATTCTCGTTTTAGCTGTTCACAATAGGCTTCATTATAATCTGACAGCATAAGTGAGAAGCCGTCTTTCAGGAACCGATACGATATGTTACCTATACCACTGCCAATTTCCAGGACTTTCCCTTGTGCATAAGGTTTTATCGTCTCAAACATCCACTGATTAAAATTTTCGGCAGCACTAATAGTTTCCAGCGTTTGCTTACCTACTCTATCCTCCATTCCTAGTTCCTTATGAGATTGTATCTAAAAATGCAGTAGATCGCTTTGACTCCATCCTTCCAGTTTATCTTCTTCCCTTCCTGATATGTCCTTCCATAGTATGATATCCCCACCTCATAAATTCTTACAGCAGGAATCCGACTTATTTTGGCGGTGACTTCCGGTTCAAACCCAAACCTTCTTTCCTTTAGTTTCAATGATTTAACAAAATCACTCCGGAAGAGTTTATAACCCGTTTCCATATCACTCAGGTTAAGATTCGTAAATATGTTAGAGAGCAGTGTTAGGAATTGATTCCCCAGGGTGTGCCAGAAGAAGAGTATTCTGTGAGGATCACCTCCCTTAAACCTGGAGCCATAGACTACATCGGCATAACCTTCAATGACCGGTCTCACCAGTCGTACATATTCCCCCGGATCGTACTCCAGGTCAGCATCCTGAATGATTAGATATTCTCCTGTTGCGTTGGCAATACCTGTATGAAGAGCCGCGCCTTTTCCCATGTTTTTTGAATGCCGGTAATATTTAATAGCCAGTTCAGGATATCTGCTTATACAGGTTACGATAGCCAAAGCTGTATTATCTGTAGAACAGTCGTCTACTATTATAATTTCTTTAGAAATATTGTTCGGAAGGAGCACCTGCCTTATCTTATGGATTACCAGGTGAATACTTTCACTCTCGTTGTAGGCCGGAATAATTACAGATAATTTTTTTAATATCATGAATGGCTTCAAATAAATATTAATCTTAAGTTGAATGGTAAGTTAAACCATCAATTACTGACTTTAAATGTTCTGCTGATAAATATTCAACAATTTTAGTGAATTTCATTACATTTTTTCCTCCTTTCCAGCACTTGTAAAGTTCCCCAATTAATCGAGCAATTTTTTCATCATCATCAATCTCAGACCAGTAGGGATAATCATAGCCTAAAAGCCTTCGGGCTTCGCTTTTCCCAGGCCCCAATAAAAGTATAGATTTTTCAGCAGCAATACAGTGCGGGAATTTACCGGGCAGAAAAGGGCTAATTTCAGCTTTTGCCTCGAGAATAACATTTACGGAGCTTTTTGTCTGCATCTTATACACCTGCTCAAATTCCAAATAGGATTCACTGGCAAATATGGAAGGGTGCTTTTCTGCAGCCGACTGAACACGTTCATTATTGCCTCCGATGAAGATAAGCCTGGCTTTTTCCCTGGCCTCAGGAATATTCTGAAGAAATTTTAAGAAGCCTCCTATTAAGCCTTCTGGATTTCTGGCTCCTAACAAATTCCCGGCGTGTAACAGATTAAAATTTTCCGGTTCAAAAAACGGCGGCAAGTCTATGCCCCGAACATCCAGATTAATTATTTGGTGCGGAATCACCCTTCCCGTTTTCAGAAAGCCAGGATAAAACTGTCCCATCCATTGAAGCAGTAACAGACTGGGGAAAGCAGAAAAAGCAGCTTTTTCTGAAATCTCTCTAACGAAGCTCTCTTTTATATTGTGACCCGGTTCAAACCAGGTATAAGGTTTTGGATAATGGTGCATCGGATAAGGATCATGCATGTATGCCAGCCATTTAGAGTGCAGTTCAGGTCTTTTTAACAAAGCATGATGCGGTCTGAAGCTCCCGCCTTTACTCAAAGTGATAACAAGATCCAGATCATCATCCTGATCCTTTTTTAAAGCTTTTATTATACTATTCCTATCATTGAAGAGCGTGAAAGAAAAACCTAATTTATTCTGTAAAGGCTTGTGTAATTTAAGCTTGAAATAATCCCTTAGATATCTTTCCGTCCTGCTAAGGAAAAACAGTAAACTGCGCCGGTTTTCTTTTATTGCTCGACAATCTATTCCGGGAAGGTGGATGTCTTTAAGAGTGTAATGATAAACTCTAAGTTCATATCCCGCCTGCTTCAGATTTTGTATAAATGCTACATTAGCCTTGGAACCACTGCTCTCATCGACATCAATAGATTCGACTATTACAAGGATTTTAGGAGAAGCTGGCAATTATAAGTAGGTTTTAAGTTGTAAATCTAAATTTAAATCCTGAATTGAGGGGACAGCAGTACATTTATTATTCTCTCCGCAGCCCTCCCGTCGCCGTATGGGTTTTTAAGTCCCGAAAGATCATATGGATATTTCAATAGGCCACTTGCTTCCTCAAGGATCTTTTTTTCGTCAGTTCCTACCAGAACGGAAAATCCAGCATTCACTCCTTCCATTCTTTCAGAAAAATTTCTGGTAACCAGTACTTTTTTACCGAAGCTGGGAGCTTCTTCCTGTATTCCTCCTGAATCAGAAATTATAAATTCGCAATTTTTTAGAAGCCACAACATCTCGGGGTAATTTACCGGATCTATTAAGTGAATGCCAGGAGTATTTCCCAATTTCTTAAAGACCTGATTTTTCACATTGGGATTCAGATGTACCGGATAAATAATATCAATTTTTTCTAAACGATTCAGTTCCAGCAAAGCTTCACATATATTCTCCAATCCTGCCCCGAGGTTCTCCCTTCGGTGACCTGTCACCAGTATATACTTCAAATTTTTAACCTTCTTCATAAATCCACCTAAAAAAGAGGACTTCTCCAAATCCAAAAGTTTAGTTTTTCCAAGTTCAAGCGCATCCACTACCGTATTCCCGGTAATAAAAATTTTGTTTTCTTCAATATTTTCTTTCCTAAGGTTTTCACTAGCCTGGACTGTGGGTGCGAAATGCAGGTCGGCCAGCTGGGCAGTGATCTGCCGGTTTACCTCCTCTGGAAACGGAGAGTATTTATTAAAGGTCCTCAAACCGGCTTCCACGTGAGCCACGGGAATTCCTCTGTTAAAAGAAGCCCAGGCTGCCATTACACTAGTAGTGGTATCACCATGAACCACGACCCGGTGTGGCTTCTCTTTTTCCAGAACCTTCTCCAGGGAAGACAGTATCTTGGAACTCAAGGAGTTTAATGATTGATTTGGGGTCATTAAATTCAGATTATAATCTGGTTGAATGTCAAAAAATTGAAGCACTTGATCCAGCATCTCCAGGTGTTGCCCGGTATTGCAAATAACCAGTTGTATCCCATGTATTTTTAACTCACGTATTATTGGAGCCATTTTAATGGCTTCCGGGCGGGTGCCAAAACAAATTAGTATCTTCATTAAGACTTGATGATTTTAGCTTTAATTTTAAATATAGGCCTGATGATCGGATAGAGATGAAAAC
>JAGXII010000045.1 GCA_024635735.1 Christiangramia sp.
TCTCGTGGGCTCGGAGATGTGTATAAGAGACAGGGTTAATACGAGAATAGATAATATTTTTTTCATAATAATGTTGTTTTAGGTTATTTATTAAATTCTATGCTGGCAGAATTCACGCAATAGCGCTGACCGGTCTCTGTAGGACCATCATCAAAAACGTGGCCAAGATGGCTTCCGCAGTTGGAACAAAGGATTTCGGTGCGTAACATTCCAAAACTACGGTCCTGAATAAATTCTACTTTTCCTTCAATAGCATCATCAAAACTAGGCCAGCCGCAGCCGCTTTCAAATTTAGAATTACTATCAAAAAGTTTTTCACCACAGGCTGCACATTTATATTCGCCTTTATCAAAATGAAGATTATACTTGCCGGTATGAGGCGCTTCAGTTCCTTTATCTCTTAACACACGAAATTGCTCGGGAGAAAGCTCTTTTTTCCATTCTTCCTCACTTTTTTCAATATTATACTTCTTCATGTTATTTTTTTTCGGGATTGAAATTCATGGCCACTCCATTTATACAATGTCTTTTTCCGGTAGTCTCTCTGGGACCGTCATTAAAAACATGTCCCAAATGTCCTCCACATCTGGCACAATGAACTTCATCTCTCTGGTATCCTAGTTTACTATCACTACCATAAGCTACTCCACCTTCGATAGCGCGGTCAAAACTTGGCCATCCTGTTCCACTTTCAAATTTATTTTCGGTTCTGTATAATTCATTCCCACAGGCTGCACAAACAAAGTTGCCCGGTTCATGGATATCTAAAAGGTCACTGGAGAAAGGAGTTTCGGTAGCGGCTTTTCTTAACACAGCAAATTCGGCCGGTGTAAGATCTTTTTTCCACTGGGCTTCAGTTTTCGAAACTTCATATTTTTTCTCTGATTCCGAATCATTTTTCTTTTGCGCATTTCCGTTGCAACTAAGAATTATAGCGGTCAGGGATAGAATTAATAACTTTTTCATAGCAATCATTTTCTATAAATTTACAAAGATTGTGCCGTGATAAAAGTTGATATTTTGTTAATTACCTTCTTATTACCTAATATCCGGCGATGCCCCAGTCCGGTTGTGATGAGTAATTCACTGTCTTTAAGCTCATTATCTATCTCGTAGGCATCTTCTACTTTTACATCAACATCCTGTTCATCATGAATAATTAATGTGGAAACATCTACTTTTTTAGCGGCTATTGCTCCTGAATAATCATCCATATCCTGACCAAATTTTGAATCCAGGTACTTTTTCATACGGGAGGCCACTTCATTATTCATCTTCATATTAGATGCAAAATCCCGGGTAATCTTAGTTACATTATTTGCGGTGCCTATTATTACAAGTTTTTTTGTGGAAAGGCCATCTTTAATCGCATTAAGAGAAGACATTCCGCCAAGGGAATGACCAATAACCGCCTCAAATGGCCCATAAACCTGGTCAAGATAATGGATGGATTTAATAAAAAAGGGCATCATACTAATTTTGCCGGGAGCTTTACCATGTGCGGGAGCGTCAAAACTAATGATCTTAAAGCCTTTTTCTTTAAGAGCAGCAGCAATTTTGGATAACTGCGTTCCCTGTCCACTCCATCCATGTACCAGAAGTACGGTTTTGTCTCCTTCACCATATTCATAAACTACAATTTCACGGTTTATGGATGGCACAAGAACTTTTTTTTGAATGGAATTTTTTTCCATTTCTTTTTCTCTTTCAGGAAGCGGATATCTGAAAGGAGATAAAAAAAGTCTGGCGGCAAATCTACTGGCCAGAAAAGGTGAAATGGTAGTCAGAAATCTCGAGATCCAAAGTATGTAATTTGGAACTAACAGTTGCTGAACCGGTAGCTTATCTTTAGTTTCTTTAGTCATATTTTAAGAATTCGGGGGAAATTGTAATCCGTAAAATTAAAAAAATTAAAATGGTCGGTAGCCCTTTTCTACGCTGCGAATATCGATAATGGTATTGTTTTTGGATACTACATTATTGTTAAATCATACTTAAACCTAAAAGAGCCAGTTATAAGCTTTTGTACTTTTAAGTACCTAAAACCAATATTATGAAACTTAGAAAGATATTTATAGGATTGAGCGTTGTGCTTTTGGTAGTAGCATGTAAGACCAATCCGTTTACGGGGCAGAAGAACCTGAATTTTGTTAGTAATGATCAATTATTTCCGGCATCTTTTGCTCAGTATGATCAGTTTCTGGGTGAGGCTGAAGTTGTTAGAGGAACTGAAGACGCTCAGATGGTTAAGAATCTGGGGCAGGATATTGTGAATGCGGCGGAACGTTATTTAAATGCGAATGGTTACCAGGGCTTTATGAGTGATTTTGAATGGGAATTCAATCTCGTTAAAGATGAACAGGTCAACGCCTTTGCAATGCCAGGAGGGAAAGTAGTGGTGTATACAGGTATTATTGATATAGCCAAAACCAAAACCGGTCTTGCTACTGTGATGGCCCATGAGATTGCCCACGCCCTTGCCGATCACGGGGCTCAAAGGATCAGTGCTGCACAGCTTCAACAATTAGGAGGAGTGGCAGGTAGTATTGCTTTAAGTGGAAAGAGCGAACAGACACAGCAGATATTTGCACAGGCATATGGTTTGGGAACTACAGTAGGCGTTATGTTACCTTTTAGCAGAAGCCATGAAGCTGAAGCTGATAGAATAGGACTTACTTTAATGGCGATTGCTGGATATGATCCTGATGAAGCCGCTAAGTTATGGAGAAGAATGCAGGCTGAAGGAGGACAGGCACCACCGGAATTCTTAAGTACTCACCCATCTAATGAAACCAGAATTAATAATCTGGAAAAATGGGCGCCAGAGGCCAAAGCTGAAGCCAGAAAGTATGGAGTAACTTCTTTTAAATAAGAAATTTTAGAAAAATAGAATGTAAGAGCCACTGATTTCAGTGGCTTTTTCTATTTTTAGAGCATGAAGCATTTACCTAAGGGAAGTAAAAAGCTTATCCGGGCGTGGGCATTTTACGATTGGGCCAATTCAGTTTATAGTCTTGTTATATCTTCAGCGATCTTTCCAATATTCTATGGGGCGCTTACTATTCTTAAAGATGAAAACGGAGATATACTTAGTGATAAGGTTGAGTTTATAGGGTTTTCATTCAATAATGATACGCTCATTAGTTATGTAACCGCCAGTGCTTTTTTGGTGGTAAGTTTCCTTAGTCCATTTCTTTCGGGAATAGCCGATTTTGTTGGAAATAAAAAGAACTTTATGAAATTCTTCTGTTATCTGGGAGGGATTTCCTGTATTGGATTATTCTGGTTTGATCTTGAATTTCTATGGTTTGGCCTGCTTTGTTACTTTTTGGCTTTAATAGGTTTCTGGGCCAGTCTTGTTTTCTATAATTCATACCTGCCAGATATAGCTTTTCCTGATCAACAGGACAAAGCCAGTGCACAAGGTTTCTCTCTGGGATATATTGGAAGTGTTATTCTTTTGCTCATTTGCCTGGGTATGATTTTGAATTATGAAGCCTTAGGGTATGAGAATGAAGGTTTTTTAACACGTTTGTCTTTTATACTTACCGGAATCTGGTGGATTGGTTTTAGCCAGTATTCCTATTATTATCTACCTAAGGGCAATAAGAGAGCCGGACTTACCCGAAATGTGTTGTTCAATGGTTTCAGGGAATTAAAAAAAATATGGAAGGCTTTAAAACACAATAAGCGGCTTAAAAGATATCTTGCAGCATTTTTCGTCTACAGTATGGCAGTCCAAACCATAATGCTAATTGCAACTTATTTTGGAATTGAGGAATTAGATTGGGGGGAACAGGACACCACTAAAGGTTTAATTGTAAGTATTCTTCTTATTCAGCTGGTGGCTGTTTTGGGAGCCACCTTAACCTCTCGCCTGGCGTTAAAAATAGGAAATATAAAGACCCTTATCTGGATCAATCTAGTCTGGATGATTATTTGTGGTTATGCCTATTTTATTACTACTCCTATGCAGTTTTATGTTGCAGCAGCTTCTGTTGGTTTGGTGATGGGAGGGATACAGTCTCTTTCTCGTTCTACCTACTCTAAAATGATTCCTGAAGGAACCCTGGATACTGCGAGTTATTTCAGTTTTTATGATGTTGCTGAAAAGATTGGGATTGTGATTGGGATGATCTTATATGGAATTACGGCCCAGCTTACCGGAAGTATTCGTAGTTCTATTCTTTTATGGGTTGTTTTCTTTATCGCGGGAATTTTGCTTTTAATGAGAGTTCCTAAGGAAGTCATCCAGAAATAAAAAAACCTGCGCAAGGCAGGTTTTTATCAGGTTATATTTTAAAGATTAGTAAGAGGAAACACTTCCCGATCCGGAGGTTTTAAAATCCTGTTTTTCAGGATTTCCTTTATAAGTTATATCTCCCGACCCTGCTACGGTTGCATCAAGTGATTTCGACGCATAAACCTCCACGTCGCCTGAACCGGAAACTCTGGCCTCTACAGTTTCAGCTTTTAGTTCATAAGCATTAAAATCTCCGCTTCCAGTAATTTTACAATCGAAGTGTTGGGCTTTTCCTTCAAGGTTTATATCGCCTGAGCCGGTTATCTTACCTTCAAGATCCTGCACATCCAGATTTAATTTCATGTCGCCGGAACCGGTTACACTCATTTTAAAATCCTTGGCTTTAATGACATCTGAATTCCAGATATCCCCTGAACCTGTTAAGGAAACCTGGTCAATACTTTCAAAAGGAACTGTTATTTTGATATACTTAGTAGGACGAAGGTTTATATTCTCTTTAGTGGAAATTTTAAGCGTTCCGTTTTTAACTTCAGTAACGATATATTCCTGAAGATTACTTTCAGCCTCCACCTTAAGGTTGCCCTCGCTTCCGGCTACCAGAACCACATCCATAGAGCCTACCAGTTGTACTCCTTCATAAGAACCGGTTGACCGATTTTTTGAAACCATTTCGCCATTTCCTTTTACTCTTTCTTTATTCCAGGATTGTGCATTGGTTGTAGTAATGGCAAGTAAGAAGGCCGCTAAAATTAAGAATGATTTTTTCATGATTTAAAAAAATTTGATTGATGATGATTATTGTTTTGAAAATTTCACACTTCCGTAACTCGTAGTGATATTAATATTGGCTGCATTATTTCCTGAGCCGTAATGACCTGAAACTTCATTACTGGTATTTTGCTGGTTTCTTTTTTGAATTTCCAGTCCGTCCAGCCCATTTATATCACCGTAAGATGTCTTAACATTGAAGTTGAAATTCATCTCATTGTCATAGCCAATTTTAACTCCGGTGTAATCTGTATTAATATCCACCTGGCGGGTTCCCTTGATCACTTTTTCGATATTTAGCGAACCATAATCCATTGAAAGCTCCAGAGAACTGAAAACACGATTTATTTTAACCGTTAGATAATCGCCATTACCTTTTAATTCTTTCACCTTATCTATATTCATACTTCCGTAATCACATGAAAATTGCATCCTGGAAACCTTATCTACTTTAGAATCGGTGTAATCTGCATTTACAACAAGGCTTTCAGCTTCACCCACTTCAAAATCTGAATAATCTGCACTAATTTCTGCATTGGTTACATATCCTATGCGGCTATTTCTTGTATAATCGAAGTTCAGGTAATTAGAAGAACCTCTTAATTCTCCAATATCAATTTTCCCGTAATCGCAGTTGATTTTTGCATTTCCGGTGGTTTTATCTATATAGATTCCTCCGTAATCATTATTGATGTCCAGCCTGTTTCCAACGGGGGCTTTTACGATATAATTAACCTCCATATTTACATTGTTAAATCCATCGAAAAGATTTTTCCACCAGGATCTTTTATCCTTTGAGAAATGGGTCTTCGCGCTTACTCCGTTGGAATCCTGATTGAATTCAACATTTATTTCATCAAGTTTCTCTGCTACATCCTCTTCGTCATTTCCATTGGTCTTGATAATAACCTCAATAACAACCCTGTTTTCATTCCAGGTAGTAATATCTACATTCCCATAGCTGTTGTCGATGTTAAGGGAAGAATTGGAATTTACATTGAATTCTTTTCGTATTTTTTTCTCCTTAGTGTGTTTGCCTTCATTAACAGACCTTTCCACCATGCCTAAGTTATGCATCCTGTTATTAAGAAAAGAAAAATCAGGCGCCAGCATGGCCAAAATTAGCAAACTAGATAATATTGTTTTCATGATTGTTGTTCTTTAGTGTTTTAATGTTTTCTATTTGGCTCAATACCGTATTTAATAAGTCTATTCTCTTTTGGAAATTCTGGATCATGGCGTGGATTACTCTGTTATCTTTTCCACTCTCTACGAGGTCTAATCGTAACTCATCGTATTCCTTTTCCAGTTTCTCCATTTGTTTTAAGGCATCATTCACTATAGCCCTGGTTTCAGGAGATTTTTCCTGTTTTAAAGAGTTTAACTCCCGTGAGATCATTCCGGTATAGAATTCCTGAGTTTGTTTCATTTCAGGAGAGATACTAGCCAGATCTGAGTTTTTAGCGGAAATATCATTTCCGAAAAACTCTCCAATAAGGAAAAATGCAAGAAGAAAACTTGCGGCGATAGCAATTATTGGAGTCCATAGCCTTTTAACTTTAGGGCTATTTTTTTCTGTACTGGTTTGATCGTCCAGTTTTTTGAAAAATCGCTCCCTGTGGCCCGAATGAGGCTCCTCGATATCGAAATTCAAACCTTCAAAAAGGTCTTCAAAGTCATTATTTTTCATGATCCTCTAATTTTTTTCTTAAGCTTTCTTTTGCCCTTGAGATCATGGTGCGGCAATTAGCATAAGAAATGTTCATTATTTCGCAAATTTCTTCATAGTCGTATCCTTCAATTAGATGTAAAGTAAGTCCCAAACGATAATTCTCTTTAAGAGACTTAATCTTTTTAAGGATTAAACGAACTTTGTCACTGGTTTTATCATCTTCTTCCAAAGCTATACCGCCATCATCTACCTCATTTTTAAGCTCATCATTATAAGTTACTTCCGCCATTTTAATAGCTTTGTTGTAGGCAGTAATACTTTCGTTTACTACTATACGTTTGAGCCAGGCTCCAAAAGTGGAGTTTCCCTGAAAGCTTTCGATCTTAGTGAAAGCGCTTAAAAAGGCTTCCTGCATAATGTCTTCAGCTTCTGCTGAATGACCGGTTATACGATAGGCAGTGTTATACATTGCTTTGTAATAACGATCATAAATTTCCATTTGAGCACGTTGATCGCCATGACGACAACGTTCTACCAGGTCTTTAATATGTGTGATGGTTGGTGTCAATTAAAACTTGGTTTCTGTTATAAAGATGGGTTTAAGTTTGGTTTGTTACACTTTCAGAAAAATAAATTAAAAAAAGCGTGGCATAGGAATTGAATAAATGAATTAGAAAATCTAAAAGAATACTGAAAGCTATATGAATCAGGGCTTTCAGAAAACTACTCAAAATTAAACATATTTAATTTTGGTGACAGTTTGACTTAAATATAATTATGGCGAAAACAAAGTTTAGTAATATTGACAGTTTGTCATTACAGGGAATAGATGAGGATGCAGAATTAATCCCTCTTATGACCCCTGAAGATGAAGAAGAGATTAATCGTGAGAATTTGCCCGAAACTCTGCCTATTCTTCCTTTGAGGAATACCGTCCTTTTTCCGGGAGTGGTGATACCTATCACTGCTGGGAGAGATGCTTCTATAAAGCTTATTAACGATGCGAATAATGCAAGTAAGATTATTGGAGTGGTGTCTCAAAAGGATGAAGATGTTGAGAACCCAGGAGGTAAAGACATTAATAAAACAGGTGTTGTAGCGAGAATTTTAAGAGTTCTTAAAATGCCTGATGGTAATACCACCGTAATTATCCAGGGTAAAAAGCGATTCAGGATCACCCAGGTGGTAACTGAACAGCCTTATTTGAACGCTACGGTAAGCGAGGTTGAAGATACCCGTCCAGAAAAAGATAATGCTGAGTTTTCAGCAATTATCGATTCTATAAAGGAACTGGCCCTTCAAATTATTAAGGGAAGCCCAAATATTCCTTCAGAAGCCTCTTTTGCAATAAAGAACATTGAGAGTAATTCATTTTTGATCAATTTTGTTTCCTCTAATATGAATCTAAGTGTAGAGGAGAAGCAAAAGCTGCTTGAAATGAATGACCTGAAAGAACGGGCGCTTGCTACTTTAAAGCACATGAATACTGAGTATCAAAAACTGGAACTCAAAAACGATATTCAGAGCAAGGTTCAAAGCGATATGAGCCAGCAGCAGCGTGAATACTTCCTTCATCAGCAAATGAAAACCATTCAGGAAGAGCTTGGTGGTGTTTCGCATGAAGGCGAGATTGTGGAAATGCGCAATCGTGCAAAAGACAAAAAATGGGGAGAAGATGTTCAGAATCATTTTGAGAAAGAGCTTTCCAAAATGCAGCGAATGAATCCGCAGGTTGCAGAATATTCTATTCAAAGAAATTACCTCGATCTGTTTCTGGATCTTCCATGGAACGAGTTCAGTAAGGATAAATTCGATTTAAAAAGAGCTAAAAGAATTCTTGACCGCGATCACTATGGTCTGGACGATGTTAAAAGAAGGATTATAGAATACCTAGCTGTTCTTAAGCTCAGGAACGACATGAAATCTCCTATTCTCTGTTTATATGGCCCTCCGGGAGTTGGTAAAACTTCTTTAGGGAAGTCTATTGCAGAGTCTTTAGGTCGTGAATATGTTAGGATTTCTCTTGGAGGTTTAAGAGATGAAGCTGAAATAAGAGGTCACAGAAAGACTTATATTGGGGCTATGCCCGGTAGAATTATTCAGAGTTTGAAAAAGGCGGGTACCAGCAATCCGGTTTTTGTTCTGGATGAGATCGACAAATTAAGTATGGGAAATGCTGGAGATCCATCTTCCGCATTACTGGAAGTTCTGGATCCTGAGCAAAACAATGATTTTCATGACAATTTCCTTGAGATGGGATTTGATCTGTCTAAGGTAATGTTTATTGCTACCTGTAATTCGTTAAGTACAATTCAGCCGGCCTTGAGAGATCGTATGGAGATTATTAACGTGACCGGTTATACTATTGAGGAGAAAGTGCAGATTGCGAAAAGGCATTTACTTCCAAAACAATTAAAAGAGCATGGATTAAATACAGATCATCTTAAGATTGGCAAAAAGCAACTGGAGAAGATTGTTGAAGGTTATACCCGGGAATCTGGTGTTCGTGCCCTGGAAAAGCAAATTGCGAAGGTGGTTAGATATGCAGCTAAGAATATCGCGATGGAGGAGGAGTACAATATTAAGGTGAGCAATGAGGATATTCTCGAGATTCTTGGTAGTCCAAAAATGCAACGCGATAAATATGAGAATAATGATGTAGCGGGTGTGGTCACAGGTCTCGCATGGACGAGTGTTGGCGGAGATATTCTTTTTATTGAATCCATTCTTTCTAAAGGAAAAGGAAATCTGAGCATTACAGGTAACCTAGGGAAAGTAATGAAGGAGTCGGCTACGATTGCCATGGAATATATCAAGGCGAATGCTGAACGATTAGGGATTATTCCTTCTATATTCGATCAGTATAATGTTCATATTCATGTTCCCGAA
>JAGXII010000046.1 GCA_024635735.1 Christiangramia sp.
CAGCGTCAGATGTGTATAAGAGACAGGATAAAGACCGTTTACTGGATGAAAGAATTTGAAAAGATCTTTTTTGAGGTAATGACGCAGTGTGAAACTGTTTATTTGAATACCAATGAACATTATCGCGCAGCGCATAAAACGCAAACCAGGGACGATCGGTTTATAAAATGGTGTAAAGAAAAATATCCGGCACACCAGGTGGCAAAAGCGAATCCAATCCTTCAAAGGTTGCGTTCGGTGAAGGATCCAGTAGAGTTGGAACTTATGCAAAAAGCATGTGATATTACCGAGAAAGCTTTCCGTAGGACACTTAATTTTGTGAAGCCCGGTGTTTGGGAATATGAAATAGAAGCAGAATATTATCATGAAATGATAAGGAATCGTTCCCGTGGCTTTGCTTATACGCCAATTATCGCCAGCGGAAAAAATGCCTGTGTTTTACATTATATAGAAAATAACCAGCAGTGTAAAGATGGGGAACTTATCTTATTGGATACGGGAGCTGAATATGCCAATTATTCCAGTGACCTGAGTAGAACCATTCCAGTTTCAGGGAGATATACAGATCGCCAGAAACAGGTTTATAATGCTGTAAATAAGGTTAAAAATGAGGCCACAAAACTTTTAGTTCCCGGGACACTCTGGAAGGAATATCATGTAGAGGTAGGGAAAATGATGACCTCAGAATTGCTTGATCTGGGATTGCTCGATAAAGCTGATGTTAAGAATGAAGATCCGGACTGGCCTGCTTATAAAAAATATTTCATGCATGGAACTTCACATCATATCGGGCTGGATACTCATGATTATGGGATCCTTACAGAGCCTATGAAGGCCAACCAAGTGTTTACGGTTGAGCCGGGAATTTATATTCCGGACGAAGGTTTTGGAATTCGCCTGGAGGATGATGTGGTAATTCAGGAAAAAGGGGAGCCTTTTAATTTGATGAGAAATATACCTATTGAGGCTGACGAGATTGAGGATATTATGAATTCCTGATCTTTCGATTCTTAAGCTTTATTTAAACTATATTATTTGCCACGAATTCCTGAATTTTTATTCTTGAGTTCGTGGTTTTTTAATTTAGACTATGAAGATAAAATATAAAGGAG
Source organism: Christiangramia sp. (assembly GCA_024635735.1). Taxonomy (GTDB): domain Bacteria; phylum Bacteroidota; class Bacteroidia; order Flavobacteriales; family Flavobacteriaceae; genus Christiangramia. The sequence goes on from JAGXII010000046.1 coordinate 1,113, forward strand.
CAGACATTTTTTTCACAACTCATGGTAATGGAAAGGGAAATCCATTAGTGCTACTGCATGGTTTTCTGGAGGACTCTGAAATATGGAAAGGGATTGTAGAGGAACTAAAAAATGAACGGCAGGTAATTTGCATTGATCTACCCGGCCATGGGAAATCTGAAGGATTTTCAGAGGTACATACTATGGCAGAAATGGCGAATGTTGTTAGGAAGGTTCTTGAAAATATTGAATTTGAGAAAATTAGCATTGCAGGTCACAGCATGGGAGGATATGTAAGTTTGGAATTTTACAATAAATTTCCTATAATAGTAAAGAGTCTGGTGCTGATTAATTCAACACCTGTTGATGACAGTGTGGAAAAGCGGGAAAATCGTGATAGATCGGTAAGCCTGGTGGCGAAAAATAAGATAGCTTATGTAAAGGTGGCGATTTCTAATTTGTTCAGTGAAGGGAGTAAAAAGAAATTTTACGCGGAAATTGAAAATTTAAAAAATCGTGCCTTACAAATGCAGACTAAAAACATTCAGGCAGCCTTACAAGGTATGAAAATTCGCACAAATCATAAATCGCTTTTAAAAGAGGCATCCATACAGAAGATTATAATAGGAGGAAAACAGGATCCAATATTGGAATTCAAAGAGTTAAAAATAATTTCGAAAGAATGTAATACCAGGTTTTTTGCCATGGAGAATGGACATAATTCTTATATAGAAGATCCTGATAATTTAAGAAAAAATACGCATTTCATCGATTAATTAACTCTTTTCATCGATTAATTAATTTTTATATATATTTTAGTAATCTAGAAATCAGAAATTTAACCTTATATGAAAAATGTAAACCCTACTTTGTTTTCATTGGCAAAGGTTTATTGCAACATTTTCGGTCATAAATTAAAAGTATCAAAAAACATCACCAATCATGTACATGAATATAAGTGTGCAAAGTGTGGAATGGAAATGACAGATACTGCCGATGGACTTTTGGCAAGATTAACCCCAAAGTTCAAAGAAACCAACGCTTACATCGCAAAAATTCATGAGCGAAGAAAGCGAAGACTCTACGCAAGGGCCTCCTAGTCCTCTTTTTTATCCATAGAATTCCAGCCGCGGGCTATTAATGGAAGCTTTTGATTGGCGCGGGTTATTAAGTGCATACCCTCCTTCTCTTCCGTGACATGACCAATAACCGTTAAATGAGGATTAGCTTTTATCTTGTCGTAGTCATCCTGAGAGATCGTAAAAAGTAATTCGTAATCCTCGCCTCCGCTTAAGGCGATTGTGGTACTATCAAGTTCAAATTCCTCACAAACAGATATTACCGCCGGATCCAATGGGATTTTTTCTTCAAATAAATTGACACCTGTTTTAGAACTCTTACACAGATGTATGATTTCTGAAGACAAACCGTCGCTTATATCAATCATCGAGGTAGGTTTCACTTCAAGTGCCTTCAGCAAAGGTGGAATATCCTTTCTGGCTTCGGGTTTAAGCTGTCGCTCTATGAGGTATGTATATTGATCCAGATCTGGCTGAGAATTTGGATTAGCTTTAAAAACTTCTTTTTCTCTTTCCAGAACCTGTAATCCCATATAAGCCGCACCAAGGTCCCCGGTAAGAACCAGAAGATCATTGGGTTTAGCCCCGCTTCTATAAACTACTTCGTCCTTTTCAGCATAACCAACAGCGGTAACACTTATTAAAAGGCCCGAGGTAGAAGAGGTGGTGTCGCCCCCAACAACGTCTACATTATAAATTTTTGATGCCAAGTGAATTCCGGCATAAAGCTCTTCAAGCGCTTCCACCGGGAAGCGGTTTGAAACAGCAATAGAAACGGTAACCTGGCTTGCCGTTCCGTTCATCGCATAAATGTCTGAGAGATTAACCATTATGGCCTTATAGCCCAGATGCTTTAAAGGCATATAGGAAAGATCAAAATGAACACCTTCTATCAAAAAGTCGGTACTAATAAGGGTTTCTTTATCTTTAAAATTCAAAACCGCCGCATCATCACCAATAGCTTTTACAGTGGATTCAAGTTTAGGCCTAAAATTTTTAGTAAGATGATCTATAAGCCCAAATTCCCCTAATTCTGAAAGGTTTGTCTTGCTTTCCTGACTATTCTCAAACATATAACTGAATTTAAAATGCAAAAGTAAGCATATAATGTACAATGAAGAATAAACCGATAAAAGGTTTCGGCTATGAAGGAATGGAATTTTTATGAATTTTACCCCTCGTTATAAGGATTGATAAACTCTATTCGTCAATTTTTAAAACATATGCTGAGGCTATGGTAAAACACATGGTTTGTAGTATATTTGTGCCTAATTTAGAATTAATCTTTATAACTTATGATTAAAGTTAGCGAAGAGGCTAAAAAAAAGATATCCGCACTAATGAGCGAAGAAGGATTCACCGCAGGAATAGATTATGTTCGTGTAGGTGTTAAGAGTGGCGGATGCTCCGGTTTGTCTTATGAGTTAAAATTCGATAAGTCTCAAACTGAGGGTGATAAGCTTTTTGAAGACAACGATATAAAAATTATTGTCGATAAACGCAGCGTGTTATATCTCGCGGGTACCATCCTGGAATATTCCGGCGGATTAAACGGTAAGGGATTTTTATTCAATAATCCCAATGCTCAACGCACCTGTGGGTGTGGAGAGAGTTTCTCGTTGTAAGTTTAAAAGTAGAAAGTAAAAAAGTTCATAAAGTGAATGTCGAAGTTTAATTCCTTTGAAGAAATTATTGCATGGCAAAAGGCAAGGGAATTGAATTCTGAAATTTACGAAATAACGAATGACGGACTCTTCAGTAAAGATTATGATTTGAAGAGTCAGATAAGAAGGTCCAGTATTTCAATTTCTTCTAATATAGCTGAAGGCTTTGAAAGAGAGACAACAAAAGAATTTATTCGTTTTCTATACATAGCTAAAGCTTCAGCTGGAGAGTGTAGATCCCAGTTATATCTAGCTTTGGATTTAAAATATATAGAAAACGAAAAATTTGAAAGGTTAAATTTTAAGGTGAGTGAAATTTCAAAATTGATCAGTGGATTAATAAAATACCTTCGCTCAACTTTATAACTTTTTAACCTTCCAACTTTAAAAACGAATTATGGCATATACTGAAGACGATTTAAAGAAAGAGCTCGAAAGCAAGGAATACGAATATGGATTTTATACAGATATAGAATCTGATACGTTTCCTGTGGGCTTGAACGAGGATATCGTGCGGGCAATTTCAAAAAAGAAGAACGAACCGGAGTGGATGACGGAATGGCGATTGGAAGCCTACCGTGCCTGGGAGGATATGATTGAGCCTGAATGGGCCAATGTTAAATATCCAAAGCCTGATTTTCAGAATATATCTTATTATTCTGCTCCGAATAAGAAACCGAAATATGATAGTTTGGATGAGGTAGATCCGGAATTGCTGGACACCTTTAAAAAACTGGGAATATCTCTCGACGAGCAGAAAAAACTTGCCGGTGTCGCGGTAGACGTGGTGATGGATTCAGTTTCGGTAACTACTACTTTTAAAAAGACCCTGGCAGAAAAAGGGATTATTTTCTGTTCTATTTCAGAAGCTATTCAGGAACATCCTGAGCTTGTAAAAAAATATTTAGGAACTGTAGTTCCGAAAAAAGATAATTTCTATGCGGCATTAAATTCGGCGGTATTCAGTGACGGATCATTCTGTTATATCCCGAAAGGAGTTAGATGTCCTATGGAGTTATCAACTTATTTCCGAATTAATCAGGCTGGAACCGGGCAGTTTGAAAGAACCCTGGTGGTGGCAGATGAAGATAGTTATGTAAGTTATCTTGAGGGCTGTACTGCACCTTCCCGTGATGAAAATCAGTTGCATGCTGCCGTAGTGGAACTTGTGGCCTTAGATGGTTCTGAGATTAAATACAGTACAGTTCAAAACTGGTTTCCTGGAAATAAAGAAGGTAAGGGAGGAGTTTTCAATTTTGTTACTAAAAGAGGACTTTGTGAGAAAAACGCGAAGATCTCCTGGACACAGGTTGAAACTGGTTCGGCAGTGACATGGAAGTATCCTAGCTGCATACTTAAAGGAGATAATTCGGTTGGAGAATTTTATTCCATTGCTGTTACCAATAACTGGCAACAGGCAGATACGGGAACGAAAATGATCCACCTTGGAAAAAACACCAGGAGTACAATCATTTCAAAAGGTATTTCGGCCGGTCAATCGCAGAATTCTTATCGCGGACTCGTTCAAATTAATGGAAGGGCAGATAACGCGCGTAATTTTTCACAATGTGATTCCCTTTTAATGGGTAATAAATGTGGTGCGCATACTTTCCCCTATATCGAGGTTAAGAACAAATCGGCGAAGGTAGAACACGAGGCGACCACGAGTAAGATTGGGGAAGACCAGATTTTCTATTGTAACCAGCGAGGTATCGATACCGAAAAAGCAATTGCTTTGATCGTAAATGGTTTTAGTAAAGAGGTTTTAAATAAGCTTCCTATGGAATTTGCTGTGGAAGCTCAGAAATTACTGGAAATTTCACTGGAAGGATCAGTTGGTTAAAACCTCTTGTGAAGTTGTTATGAAAAAGTTATTTGGAATACTATTTACGGCCCTGATACTTTTTTCCTGTAATGATGAAGACAGGAAGGATATGATGTCTCAGCCGGAAGTTAAACAGGAGCAGGACAGTATACAGGTTCTTACCGGTGATTTTGTGTTTGGAAAGAATGCAGCGGTAATTAGAGGTGAGGACTTTGTTTATGGTGTAACCATAGATTCTATGTCACAGGTACTTGCTGAAAAAGTAGCTCCGCTGAAATCTGATGATTTCGAAATGATTCCGGTGACAATAAAAGCAAAAATCCTGCAAAATCCTGAACAGGAAGGCTGGCAGGAAGTAGTAGAAGTTAGAGAAATAATGGAAATTCCGGAAGCTAAAGAGCTTTCAGATACGATTAACGAAGAATAAAAGAATAATAACTGCTTAGGCAGTCCAGAATTGATAGACATGTTAAAAATAAAGAATTTACACGCAAATATTGAAGGTAAAGAAATTCTGAAAGGGATAGATCTTGAAATTAATCCAGGAGAGGTTCACGCGATCATGGGACCTAACGGATCGGGTAAAAGCACCCTTTCTTCAGTAATTGCAGGAAGAGAAGAATATGAAATGACCGAAGGGGAGATGATCTTTGAAGGAGATGATCTTCGTGAGATGGATCCTGAAGAAAGA
>JAGXII010000047.1 GCA_024635735.1 Christiangramia sp.
ATACGTAGATGTACTGCAAATACCTGCCTTTTTAGTGCGCCAGACCGATCTTGTTGTGGCTGCTGCCGAAACCGGTAAAGTGGTAAACCTTAAAAAAGGCCAGTTTATGAGTCCCGAAAGCATGAAGCATGCGGTCACCAAAGTAACCGACTGCAATAATGAGCAGGTGATGATCACAGACAGGGGAACCATGTTTGGATATCAGGACCTCATTGTAGACTTCCGCGGAATTCCTACCATGAGAGAATATGCGCCGGTTGTTCTGGATGTAACACATTCACTTCAACAACCAAATCAAAGCAGCGGGGTAACCGGTGGACGCCCTGATATGATTGAAACTATCGCCAGAGCCGGCGTAGTGAATAAAGTAGATGGTTTGTTTATCGAAACTCATTTCGATCCTGCGAATGCTAAAAGCGACGGCGCAAATATGCTGGACCTTGCACATCTTGAGAGACTTCTTACCAATCTTGTTGCGATAAGAAAAACAGTAAATTTATTATAATCAGATTCTTTTGATATGATTAGAGAGGCTGTCTGAAAAGGCAGCTTTTTTTTATTGATAACTCTTCCTAAACCATATTAAATTATCGTTAATAAAGATACAGAAATAGGATTTTACTCTATTTTCTATTAATTTAAAAAAATAGCAACCGGTCTACTATATGACGAGAAATTCTCCCAAACAGAAGTTCCTATCCTTTGTCATTTTGTTTGCGGTAATATTTACACCGGGAATAAATTCACTTTATTCACAGGAAAAGCCGCAAATAGCGGTTGGAGGCGCACTTAGATTCAACTATAATCTTTCCTCCTGGAAAGAATGACAGAAGAACAGAGGTGGAGATTTCGGGTATGATATGTTCAGAATCAACTTCAATGCTTCCTGGAAAGACCTTTATCTGGATGCAGAATACCGACTTTATTCTGAAGCCTTTGGTGGTGGATTTTTAAAACAAGGTTGGGTAGGTTATCGCTTTAATGAACAGGACGAGATTCAGGTTGGATTAAGTCAGGTTCCCTTTGGCATACAACAATATAATTCTCATAACTGGTTCTTTAACCTCACTTATTATTTTGGTTTAGAAGATGACCATGACATGGGAGTAAAATTCCTGCATGTAGATGACCAGTTCGAATATGATTTGGCATTCTATAAGAACGCTGAAGAATTAACCTTTGGCGGAGATACAGAATCATCTTCAAACAGGTATTCCTATGATGTTGTAGGAAGAAATAAGGAAGTGAACCAGGTAAATGGAAAACTGATCTATAAGTTTGGTGATTCCATAAAAAACCGAATTGGTGCATCAGCCCAGTATGGTGGATTGTATAACCTGGACACTAAAGAAACAGGATCTCACCACGGGCTTGCCCTGCATTACGAATTGGATTTCAAAAACTGGAATTTTAAATTGCAGGCTATGACCATCAGCAACAACCCTGAAAATTTACCTGGTGAATCTGATGATGTTCTACAAATGGGTGCTTATGGAGTTCCTTACGAGGTAGCATCAGATTTCAATATATACACCCTTGCCTTTTCCAAAAGCATTCCTCTAAAACTAGGTCCAATTAGCAACCTTGAGTTTTACAATGATTTCGGGTATATGGATAAAAAAGTTGAAAGCTTTGAAGATTCTTTTATGAATGTATCCGGAATCCTGGTAAGTGCGGGACATGTTTATACTTATATAGATTATGCCGCCGGTTATAATCATTCATGGTTAGGAGGGAATTTTATAGACGATTTTGCTGCAGGTAATCCGGATGCGAAATGGGAGGCTAGATTCAATATCAATATTGGATATTATTTTTAAAAATTAAAAGAAACTAGATATATGGCAGAAAAAGTTACCAGAAGCGATGAAAAGAAGTCAATATTTGGACTGGAAGTGAATGGCCCCGTCTTTTTCACTTCAGTTATTATTATTACTCTAACTATCGTTTTAACGCTCGTATTTAAAGAAGGAGCCGAAAAGTTTTTTGGAGATCTACAAACCGGGGTGGCAAATAACGCCGACTGGTTCTTTATTCTGTCTATTAATCTTTTCCTTATTTTTCTAATATACCTTGCTTTCAGCAAATTCGGTAATCTTAGGATTGGTGGCCAAAATGCCAAGACAGAGTTTAAAACTTTATCCTGGTTTGCGATGTTGTTTAGTGCCGGGATGGGAATTGGTTTATTATTCTTTAGTGTTGGGGAACCTGTTATGCACTTTAACAATCCTCCCATGGCTGAAGCCGGGACTGCAGCTGCAGCGACAGAAGCCATGAATTTCACTTATCTGCATTGGGGATTTCACGCCTGGGCAGTTTACGCCCTAGTAGGTTTGGCCCTGGCATATTTCACCTATTCTCGAGGACTACCTTTAACCATAAGATCAGTCTTTTACCCTTTTCTTGGTGATCGTATCTACGGAAAAACCGGTGATATTATCGATATTTTCGCAGTACTGGCGACCCTATTTGGGCTAGCTACTTCATTAGGATTCGGGGTACAACAAATTGCTTCGGGTCTCGATCACGTATTTGGCATTTCATCTGGAATTACCACCCAGATAATCCTCATCGCCATAGTAACCCTTATCGCTACCACCTCTGTGGTTCTTGGAGTGGATAAAGGGGTGAAGATACTGAGCGAGTGGAACATGAGAATTGCAGTAGTCCTTTTAATTCTGGTTCTAATTCTTGGTCCAACGATATTCATCTTTAGATCTTTTGTAGAAAATACAGGAAGTTATCTTTATAATTTCCTAAAAATCTCAACATGGAGCGAAACTTATAGCGGTGGCTCCTGGCAAAATGACTGGACTGTCTTTTATTGGGGCTGGTGGATAGGATGGTCTCCTTTCGTTGGAATGTTCATAGCCCGGATCTCCAAAGGAAGAACGATAAGAGAATTTACCCTGGGAGTATTATTAGTGCCTGCACTGGTAACATTTTTCTGGATGTCTACTTTTGGAAGTACCGCAATCCAGCAAATCATGAGTGGTAATGATGCCTTAAGTCAGGCAGTGAACAATGATATCGCTACTGCTTTATTCGTATTTTTCCAGGATTACCCAATGGCGATGGTAATTAACATAGTAGCCATCATCCTAATTGCGGGATTCTTTATAACTTCTTCCGATTCCGGATCATTGGTTATAGACAGTCTTACCTCGGGAGGAAAAATAGATGCGCCGGTAGGCCAAAGAATCTTCTGGGCGCTAACCGAAGGAACTGTCGCGGCAGTCTTGCTGGTTGGTGGAGGACTCCAAGCCCTGCAAACCGCGACGATAGTGACCGGACTCCCCTTTGCTGTAATTCTGATGGTTATGTGCTACTCCTTATACAAAGGACTTCATGAAGATTATAAAAAGCTAGAAGAAAAAAGATCTCAAAAACAGATGGATAGTTACGAAGACATAGTAACGCAAATCGTTAAAAAGCGAAATATAACTGACAAAAATAAAAAAGTAGATCAATGAAATCCATAAAAAATATCCTAGTAACCCTCGACCTTTCAGATATTGATAAGGATCTTATAAGATACGCTTCCTTTCTATCTGAAAAATTAGATATAGAAAAGGTCTATTTTGTTCATAATATCAAAAAATATGAGATCTCTGAACTATTTTCAGAGCAGTTAAAAGAGATAGATCTTGATAACATGATAAGCGATGAAATTGATGAGAAAGTATCAAAATATTTCATTTCAAATACAAAGAAGAAAGTATTGATATCAGAGGATTCCTATACTGAATCCCTGATAAATTATATCGCTAATAAATACCAGATAGACCTTGTTTTAGTAGGTAATAAAAATAATCATATTGGTACGGGGATCATTTCAGACAAACTCTTAAGACTCTTAAAGTGCGACATTTTATCTATTCCCAGAGGAGCCGATTTAAAACTTAAAAATATTTGGGTGGGAACCGACTTTTCTAAAGAATCCATAAAAGTTTTCCAGCTTACAGAAATACTTAGAAACAGAACTGATTTAAAGATCACCGCGGCTCATATTTTTAATGTCCCTATACAGTTTGCCCCCTATCTCAATAAAGAAGAAACCGTACCTAAAATTGAGAAACACAATAGAGAAAAATTCGAAAAATTCCTGGCTAAAATAGATATGGAAGAAATTGAAACCCGCATTATCAGAGGACGGAATGCCAGTATTCCTGAAAAGCTTTCTGAAGAGGCGGCTAAAGATGGAGCCGATATCCTGGTAGTAGCAGATAAAGGGAGTAATGTGTTCTCTTCTCTTTTAGTAGGAAGTGTAACAGATGAACTTTTCAGCTCTAAATTGAAGATTCCACTCTGGATTGTAAAGTGATTTTTCAGACCACAGGGTGTGCAATTTAGAAATAGTGTTCTTCGGAAAGAAAGGATTCAGATAATGATGAAACCAAAGATGATCATGATTTCACCTGAATCCCGGAAAAATTACTGAAATTGTAGATGAAATAGGAATAATGAAGGAACTATTGCAACAAGAGAACAGTCCTCAGGCTTAAAAAATTATGGATTTCCCATAAAATAAAAGTCCCTTTCCAGGGGCTTTTATTATTTTAAACTGGCATGTATTATCACGGGGAAATGATCTGATGGATACCTCATCTCTTTAGAATCTGTAAGTACTCCATATTTTAATACTTGAACTTTATCATTCACAAAAATATAATCAATCCTTCTAGTTACCGGTTCTTTAAAGTTATATCCGTTAAAGGTACCTTCGGAGCCAAAACTCACTTTTTCGGCAATTTCCTTTGAATCGCCAAGCTTATTTTTAATGGATTGAATTGCTTCGGTTTGAGGTTCCAGGTTAAAATCACCGGTAAGAATAACCGGCAGATTTTCTGTGTTTATTTCTGAGATCTTGCGAAGTATTAGTTTCCCACTTTCCTGACGGGCTTGAACCCCGATATGATCAAAATGAGTATTAAAAAACCAGAATTTCTTTCCGCTTTCTTTATCCTCAAACAAGGCATAAGTACAAATACGCGGTAGGGCCGCATCCCAGCCGGTTGAAACTTTCTCTGGAGTTTCTGAAAGCCAGAAGGTCTCATTTTTCAGAACCCTGAACTTCTCTGACTTATAAAGGATAGCGCTATATTCACCTTTTTCGTCTCCATCCTCTCTGCCTACTCCAACAAATTTGTAAGCAGGCATTTCTGAAATGAAATGTTCCATTTGAGGCAGCAAAGCCTCCTGCACCCCAAAGATATCAGGCTCATAAAATTTCAGCTGATTGGTAATAAAGTCTTTTCGATTAGACCAGCTGTTCTCCCCGTCATTTTCATTGGCGTATTTAATATTATACGTCATTAATTCAAGTTCCTGGCTTTGCAGGTTATTCTGTACTAAAAGGCCTATCATTAAAAAAAACAGAAATCTCATAGATTTTAAATTTTTATAAAGTTCGGAATATTTCATACAAATGAAAGGCTAAAGAAATTTTTATGCTTTTTCCGTCAATAATTGAACTTTTTTATCTTACTTTGTTTTTCAAAGTACTTTAAAATGGAAAACGAAAAGTATCTTCGGGACATTAGCGAGATCAAAAATATGATGAATCGCTCCTCCCGGTTTATTTCCCTTAGCGGACTTGCAGGTGTTTTTGCCGGCTTTTATGCAATTATTGGAGCGGTAATCGCCAAAGTCTTATTGTCAAACAACGGAGCAGATTATAATGATTTTGAGTTAGTATCTGACACTTCATTAGAAAGTGATCTTGGCTTTCAATTATTTATGGTTGCCGTGGCAGTGCTTCTACTCGCGATTGGTACAGCTGTATTTCTTACCACGCGTAAAGCACGAAAAAATGATCAGAAAATATGGGACAGTACAAGCAAAAGATTATTGATCAACTTCTTCGCCCCGCTTGTCGCAGGAGGAATTTTTTGCCTGGTACTTTTACAATATGGGCTTATAGGTCTTATCGCTCCAAGCATGCTAATCTTTTATGGTCTGGCTTTAATTCACGGAAGTAAATATACTTTTGGGGATCTTAAAAGTCTGGGTTATGCTAACCTGATTCTGGGCCTTATCGCCACCCAGTTCATGGGCTACGGATTATATTTTTGGGCAACCGGCTTTGGAATATTTCATATTATTTACGGCATATGGATGTACAATAAGTATGACCGAAAAAGTGCTTAATGAAAAACATTATAAGCAATATAAATAAAGCTTTTGACCACAGAGTCCGCCTTGGAATTATGAGTGTATTGATGGTAAACGAGTTTGCCGACTTTACCAGCCTCAAAGAATTGCTGGGAGTTACCGATGGAAATATCGCCAGCCATATAAAAGCTTTGGAAAAAAAGGAATATATAAAAGTGGAAAAATCATTCATAAACAGAAAACCCAATACCCGCTACAGCGCGACTAAAAAAGGCAGGGAAGATTTTCAGAAACATATAGATGCCATTGAAAGCTTATTAAATCATAAAAACATATAAATCAACAGTCTAAAAAATTTCTCAATCTACTTTGAATTTCAAAGTGAGTAAAAACCAATTATTATGAAAACCAAAAGACTTCTAATTATTGTCCTAATCGTAGCAGGACTATTGCTTATTCCATTTATTGGAATGCAGTTTAGCAGTAATATTAACTGGTCAGGATTAGATTTTCTGATCATGGGAATTTTGCTTTTAGGCACGGGACTTTTAATTGATCTGGCACTGAGGAAAATCCCGGATGTCAAAAACCTGATTATTGTATGCGGAATTGTATTGGCTGTTTTCTTTTTAGTGTGGGCAGAACTGGCAGTGGGGATATTTGGCACTCCCCTTGCCGGAAGTTAAAACAGGATTCTTGAAGTTCAACTTAAAACTATCATTATGCGTGATTCAATAATTTCAGGACTTAATGATCCTCCAGAACTGGAAAGATTATACCGAAAGAACAAAACTGAATTCCGTGAGATATTTAGTTCTGTTTATTCTGAATACCGGGAGCTTCCTATCGTTCAATTCTGGAAAGAAAGGCTTAATTATCAATCTGAAGCAATTTCCTGGGGATCCAGACATGAATTTATATTCATCTTTATAACATCCTTAATTGCCGGATTACTGGCCAAATTTCCTGTGATTTTTGACATAAGTGAAGAATTCTTTTATCCCCGGAATATTGGTTTTTTAGTCTTCCCTTTTTTGACGGCCTATTTTGGATGGAAAAATAATTTATCATTTAAAAAAACCATTTTCATCATTGGTTTTATGCTTGCCTCTATGCTATATATAAATTTCCTCCCAAATGATCTGGAAAGCGATACGCTGATTCTGGCCTGCCTCCATTTACCCTTATTATTATGGGTGATTTTTGGGCTTTCATTTACCGGTAAAGAGTTCAGGCATTTTAATAAACGACTGGAATTTTTAAGATTTAACGGGGATCTTGTAGTGATGTCGGCCTTACTCGTAATAGCAGGTATTATAATGACCGGAATAACTATTGGGTTATTTGACCTGATAGGTTACGATATCACAGAATTTTATTTTGAATATGTCGTGATCTTCGCGCTGCCCGCGATACCTCTCCTGGCAGCTTTACTCACCCAAACCAACCCGCAGCTTGTAAACAAAGTTTCGCCCATAATTGCAAAAATATTCAGTCCGCTGGTATTAATAATGCTGGCCATTTATCTGGGTGCCATCATTTATTCGGGGAAGGATCCCTATAACGACAGGGAATTCCTGCTAATATTCAACCTTCTTCTCATAGGAGTTATGGCTTTAATTTTATTTTCGGTAGCCGAAAGTTCCACGAATGAGAAAGGACTATCCGGTGTTTGGGTTTTATTACCTTTGTCAATACTAACTATCATTGTAAATTCCATAGCGCTCTCGGCTATTATTTTCCGGATTTCTGAATTGGGATTTACTCCTAACCGCGTTGCGGTTCTTGGAGCCAATATTTTGATTTTGATCCATCTGTTAATTGTCGCATTCAGGCTTTATAAGGCAATATCAAGGAAAGGCTCTGTTATGGAGGTAGGCAAATCTATCGTACAGTATTTTCCCGTTTATTTTATCTGGACTATTGTGGTGGTTTTTCTGTTTCCGGTACTTTTTAATTTTAAATAATGATGAAGACAGAATATTTTGTAAAAGAGAACTCGATTGTACGGGAAATATGGGGTAAGAGCGATACTATTCTTTTCATTTTCGCCGGAGCCTCTGCTGAGTTTGCGCTAAACAAAGCGGTAGACTGGTTATATTATACAGGCAGATTACCAAAAGACCCTCTGGGCAGACTTTTTTCGACCGTGGGTTATGCCCGCCGGATAGTCTTTGCAGAAAAGGAATCGGCTATCAAGGCCATTACGAAAATGAATACGATTCATGGTTCTGTAGAATCTGAACGCGGAAAAAATATTCCGGACTGGGCATACCGGGATGTGCTTTTTATGCTCATCGATTATTCAATCATCTCCTTTGAGGTTTTGGAGCGTTCTTTAACAATTTCAGAAAAAGAAGAGATTTTTGATGTGTTTTACAGGGTTGGAAGAGAGATGAAACTAAAAGAACTACCGGAAACATATGGGAGTTTTCAAAGAATGCGGAAAACTCATTTGGAGCAGCATCTCTATTACAGTGAATATACCCGTGACCTTTACCGGCAATATCGAAAACACCTGGGGCTGTTTAGATATCAATTGCTATTGGAAACCCAGACTCTAATCACCCCGGAGAAAGTAAGAAAGTTATTGGGTCTTCGAAGATTTTCCCTGTTAAGCCCTTTAATTATTATTTATAAAATAAGCAGAAGTCTAAAATTAGACTTTTTGCTAAAATCGCTCATCCTGCCTTCAGAATATAAAAAGGAGATCAGATCTCTGGATAGCGTACTAACCTGATTTTCCCAAGCATTAAATCACCTATGAAAATATCTGCCAGACTTGATAGGCGTTCGAGAAAGACATACATCATTTCCTTCCTGGTATTACTCCTGGTTGAAATTTCCATTGCTATCTGGATAAAAGATGACTTTATAAGGCCTTATTTAGGCGATTTTCTGGTAGTAATCTTAATCTATAGTTTTTTGATGTCGATCTCGAAAATTTCTGTTCTAAAAGCTTTGATCGCCGTATTACTTTTCTCATACGCCGTAGAATTCTTCCAGATGATCAATATTGTAAAAGTCATGCAGTATCAACCACCTGAAGTGATTATGATCGCACTTGGCAGCAGCTTTTCAACGTGGGATCTTCTCGCCTATTCGCTGGGAATGACGTTTACAGCGGGATTGGAATACTATTATTTAGCAATGATCAGGACTTAAAAACAATTACAATTCTTCAAAGCCTTCATGCTCGTGAATCTCACCTTTAACGTAGCCTTCGAGATATTTAAACTTTTCGGTTAATTTTCCATTTTCAGTCATTCGGGCACCTTCCAGGATTTCATCTCTATCATCATTGAAAAAAGCGGGGATCACATGTTGAAGGAACATTTCTCCAAAACCTTCGCTGGCATCTTTTGGGAGTTCACAGGGCAGGTTATCTACCGCCATCACTCCAATAGAATTTTTATTATAAAAATCAACTTCTGAAGCAGTTTCAGGATCATAACCGTAAAAAGGTTCCGCAATCGTGGAAGGTCTGACAGTACTGGCTATGGGTCCTGCAATATCACAGGAAATATCGGCTACATATTTTATCCGGAAGTTTTCCTTTCTGGCTTCCTCGTCAGTGAAAAATACCGGTGAACCCTGACCATAAAAATGTCCGGCAATGAATACATCGCTATTCTTAGCAAATTTGAAAAAATCTGAAATATAATTTTCGGGATGCTCATAGAATTCCTTTCGGCTGCCCAATTCTCCATCTACCCGTTTCCCATAATCCAACACGTCTATCAGGCAGAAAACAGGTTCCTCAAATTCTTTTTCGAGATACTCCTTTGGATCTATCTGGCGAACTTTTAAATGATCAAGAATTTCTTTGGCTCCGTGGGCTACTTTTCCGCTTCCGGTAAGTATAAATTTATAGTTCGGAATCTTGATTTTATCAAGCTGTGCCAGCATGGCAGAAAGATCTGGCAGACTTTCTACCTTAGGCAAATCAAAAAGTTTCTCTTTCAAGCCTATTCCCCGCAGGCAATTATAAGCTCCCACAAGCCCTGCATACCTTCCAAAACCAATGAGCCTGGCCAGTCTTTTATTCACTATAACTTCATGATCGTAAAGTTCTATATTCTTATTCAGAATTTCCCTTAACAGGTCTCGATTGTATGGCTGTTCTTTGATGGTATGAGAAAAGAAAAAGTACTTTTTATTCGGAATCAGAGCCGGGACAGGCACTTCCTTCACGCCGAGTAATACGTCACAATCTGAAACATCCTCCGAAACTTCAAAACCTGCATCCCGGTATTGCTGATCACTAAAAATCCTGATATCAGAACTTTCCACTTTGAACTGCGCTTCGGGAAATTTTTCTGCGGCTTCTTTAAGAAGATCCGGTGGAAATACGACACGACGGTCCGGGGGAGTTTTACGCTCTTTAATGAGTGCAAATTTGATCATATCTGGAATAGATTTTGTGTAGTTATGAAGTGTCTCAAAGATATAAATAAAAAAAATTCCTGAAATTTTTTATTCCCTCTTTCCTGTCTTTTCAAAATAAAAAGGAAATAGGTTTCAATGGATAGATTATTTTTTTAATTCTGTATCTTTGCTGACCCGATTGAAATTTGCAATCGGAATTCTTTGAAAAGATGAAAGTGGGATTTTAAATAATTCGTCAACCTGAACTGGTTTCAGCATCTATGTAGGTCCTGAAGCAAGTTCAGGACGAATTCGAACTGGCTAAAATTTAAAAATTTTAACCGTTCTCATTCGCGTTAGGGATTGCAGCGACATCCCCCGATTTTTTATCGGGGATATAGCAGAAAGCCCGGCCGAAAGACCTGCAAGGTTTTTAAAACCTGGCAGGTATGAAGGAAACGCCCACCCAAAGATCCTTCGACAAGCTCAGGACTCAGGGTGGCAAAGAAGAAGTTCATTATTTTATGGGGTCGACTTGGTTTTGACAGCGAGTCTAATTGAGTTGTAAGCACGTAGAGCGCTGGGATATAGCTCTTAAATCTCATATTTCACACTTTTTTAAACGGCGAGAATAACTACGCCTTGGCTGCGTAACCGAATTACAGTAGGTTATACTTAGTCCCTGCAAGGCAGGGAGCCAAGATGTCTCGTGGAAGCCTTGATTTACGGCGTCCACACCAGAGGCACCGATAAAGTAAATATAGTGACCGCAGGGCCTTGATGCGGTTGCGAAACTCGAGTGAGGATACGTGTAAAGTTGGTGGTTTTCGGCCGGCTTTGCATCGACAATCAAGTGAAAACTAAACG
>JAGXII010000048.1 GCA_024635735.1 Christiangramia sp.
TTCAAAACGGCAAATGTCACCTTGTTGAACAATATATTGTCCTTTTAAATATTTTCGGTGTGTTATATTCTCCAATAATAGATTTATCTCGTTCTGTGTTAAATTCACATGACGATTGATATATTCTATGAGTGGTTTATTGTTCAATGTCGGTTGTTTTTTCAGCTTGTGCCTAACACGTTTATTATAAGAGCAGTAGCGGATTAAAAACCCACCACTTTTCGGTTAACAATATACATAACTAAACGCAAAAACGGTTCAAGTTTGCACTCAAACCGCTATTGCGTTTATACAATGTTGTAGGCAGTTTTTATTTATCGGTACTCTGGATTTTCAAAACTCCACCTTGATCCGTTATCCCATTCTTCTCTTGAATTACCATAATTAGAGTATCCATTATTTGCTTTTAACATAGATGCTAAATGAAGTAGATTATAGGTCATAAATGTGGTGTTCCTATTCGTAAAATCACTATCAAAACCAACAGGTTTATCTAAATTTTCTCCTTTCCATTCTTTATCTCCATAACTTGGACCAGGGCCAACTTTTCCAATCCATCCGCAGTCCGCTTGTGGTGGTATTGAGTAACCAACGTGTTGAAGCGAATATAATATGCCCATTGCGCAATGTTTTATTCCATCTTCATTACCCGTAACTATGCAACCACCAACTTTACCATAATAAATATATTGGCCTTTGTCATTTGTTTGGCTGCTCATAGCATAAAGTCTTTCTATTAGTTTTTGGGCTTCAGATGACTTTTCACCCAGCCAAATTGGCGTTCCAACGATAAGAATATCCGCATCCAAAATCCTTTTGGATAATTTTGGCCATTCATCCGCATCCCATCCATATTCAGTCATATCAGGATATACACCGCTGGCTACTTGATGGTCAATAAATCGAATTTCATTAATCTTGACCTTTTCTTTAGCCATAATGCTTTTTGACACTTCCATTAGTAATGCCGTATGACTAGTTTCAGGAGATTTTTTAAGAGTACAGTTTACAAAAACTGCTTTTAAATTACTGAAGTCGGGTTTTTTCATATCCTTTTGTTTTATTCGTTTTTTTAAACTTTTTTGGTTTCACACGCTTCACTTGAACAATAAGTTTCGCCTACAGTTTTTGCTACAGCCATTCCGAAAATTATATGTCCCATTAAACTACCAATTGCAGTAAGAACCATTGAGCCTTCTATTTTTGGCATAGGCATCATCATTCCCATTATTCCCATCATAATTTGTGCAAACACAAAAGCAATAATTCCAAATACTGCTCCTTTTAACCAAACATTGCTGATTTTGTGTTTAAAAATACATAAGTAGGTGTAAGCAAATGCAAACATTATACCTATCAAAAAGTGCATAACCCAACCTACAAAAACTGGCATTCCTAACATTCCTGAAAGCATTTTAGGTGGCGACATTTTCGGCATACCCATCATTGGTGCAATCATCATTACTACGGTCATTATGGCTGTTCCGATAATTCCCGCTAATATTGTTCTTTGAATTTTATTGTTCATAATTTTAGTTTTTAATTGTTTTTAAAACTGCTAAAAGCATCTCTCCGCTGATTCGTTCTTTGTAGTTTGGGTTGATGTATTCAAACTGAAGCACTCCTTCTTTATCTACAATCATTACCGTTGGAACAGGCATTAAATCTGATGTTTCCCCTTTTTGCCCTTTTGTTGCAATAAAGCCTTTTAACATCGTTGGCGTTTTAAAGGCAATACCTATTTCTTGAATGAATTTACCATTAGGATCCGATAGCAATTTGTACTTTATGCTATCCTTTTCTACAGTGGTTTGTAAGTTTTTGAAGTCATCTGGACTTATGGCTACAATTTGATAACCAAGCGCTAATATGTCTTCTTCAATCTCGACTAACCCAGATAATTGCAGATTGCAATACGGACACCAACCGCCACGGTAAAATACCAAAACAGTTGGTTTTATTTTTAAAACTTCACTTAACAGTATAGTTTTGCCTTGTGCATCTCGCAAATTTGTATTTGGCAACTTCTCTCCAATAAGCAATGGACTAATGTCTTCTGCTCTTTCTGGAACCTGTGCTAATGTACTTGATGTGCAAGAAAAGCAGAAAACAGCAAAGACTACTTTCAATAGATTTTTCATTATTTTTAACCTTTAGTCCATTTTCTTTCAGAAAAAGTATCGTCTAATTCTGGTTTTGTTGAATGATTGGAATAATTGCTTAATGTTTTTATTGCTATTCCTGTGATAACTGCCAAAACGTGAGTTTCTGAATAACCTGCCTTTAAAAACAGATCTAAATCTTCTTGCGAGGCCCAGCCTCTTTTTTCTACCATTATTTTTGTAAAATTTGATAGCGCATTCAGTTTCGAATTAGGTAATTCCTTGCCTTCTCTTAAAGCGTTGGTAATTTCAGTAGGTACTTTACTCATCTTATCAGCCACAAAACTATGGGCAGCCATACAGTATTCACAATTATTGACATAAGAAACGGAAAGAAGAACCACTTCCTGCTCTACTGATGTGAAATCCGAGTTTTTTCTAAAGCTATCATATACATATGTATAACTATCTAATGTAGAAGTGTTACCTGCCATTCCAAGATACATATTTGGCACAAAGCCCATCCCTTTTTTTGTGAGATCTAAAATCTGTTGTGATTTTTCGGAAATCTCTACGTTTGTTAAATCTAATTTAATTGAACTCATTATGTTTGTTTTTATGGATTCGTAAATATCATTCCCACTCAATCTTTTAATGGTTGAGAATGATTTAATAAATTTATTTTGTTTCTTATTTCATTCTGTTGAGTTCCATAGGAATGTGAATACGCACTTCATCTCCCACTACCATTGTTGCAGCCCAATCACCTGTACCAACTCCGTAATCTGTTCTGTCTATTGTAGTATCAATGACTACTCCTAAAATGATTGTTCCCTTCATCATTGGATGTTCCATTTCTCCAGTAATTTTCATTGGAAGAGTTACATTTTTAGTTTTGTCTTTAATGGTTAATTTACCGTGAATCAAATATTCTTTATCAGACTTTTGCTCGAATTTGGTTGATTGAAAAGACATTTTCGGATAAGTCTCTGCATCAAAGAAGTCCTTTGATTGCAAGTGTTTATCTCTTTTAGCATCATCAGTATTTACGCTGTTGATTGATACCGAAAAATCTGCTTTACTACCTTTTAAATTGTTTGGGTCGAAATGAATCATTCCGTCAAAGTCCGTAAACTTTCCTGGAACTGAAGAGAAAAAGTGATTGATTGAAAAATTGACAGAAGTGTGGGATTTGTCAATTTTCCACATAGTTGCATCTTGTGCATTTACAGAAAGTGTACTTAAGACAGTAATAGCTACTGCGAAAACCATTGTTTTAATTGTTGAAACCATTGTTTAATAATTTAAAAGTTTTGATAGCCAAAATGAACTATCTATACCTTTATACCATTGGTTTCAAAAAATCACCCAATCAAGAGAATTTTTTTAATTTTTTTCTCTTTGCTCGTCTTCATCCTTTACTTTTCTGATTTGTTGAACGCACTTATGTTTTTGATTTTGAGCATTATGTCGGGTCGAATAGCCATAATCTTTCTGAATTTGGTCTATGGCTTTTTCTTTAAAAAAAATATCGTGAATAAGTCGATTACAGTGGTCAGTTAGTTTAAGCAAGTATCCTTTTAGCTTTTCTAAATACGTTTTTTCATCCTCAATGGAATCATTAATTGACATTAGAAAATCAAAAGATTGTAACTCATCAACGGAAAGCTCGTAATTTTTGTCTCGAAGTTTTTTAAACCACAGATTTTTACAAATGGCATAGACATAGGTGTCTATTGAAGCCGTAAGCTGAAAATTATATTGACGAAGTTTTTCAACAAGCACCATCATTGCGTCTTGAAATAGGTCTTCTGCATCAGCTTGATTTCCGCTGTTGTTTTGGACAAAATTTGAAATTTTGCCAAAATTATCTTGGTACAACTTTCCAAACGCAAAGTTATTTTCAGTTTTTAAGTCGACTATTATATTATTCATATTCTATTTGTCGTGATTTCGTCAAATTGCCTACAACTCGTTATATAAAAACTTTTAGTTCCTTTTAGCAGGTGTAGGGTCCCGGATAAAAGAACTTTTTGAGCTTTCTTGCTTTCAGAAAGCAAGAAACTAATATATGTAAAAATTTGTTAAAGTTGTTTTTTTCTTCCCGTATTAAACAACTTATTCAAGCTGAGGCGGGCGCTCCTGTTGATCTTGTGCTGCCTTCTTTAGTTCCCTCACCGTAACATCAAGCGGGCTGCTTATTTTCATGATGTCTTTTCTGGAAACATGTGTGTAGATCATTGTGGTTTCCGGTTTCGAATGTCCCAACAACTCCTGTATATACCTAATATCAATTCCGTTCTCGAGCATGTGGGTTGCATAAGAATGTCTAAGGCAGTGCGGCGTAACTTTCTTGGTTATGCGTGCCCTTTTGCAGGATTCTTTTAAAAAGGCTCTCACACTTTCTGCATGATATTTTACACCCTCACGGCCTTCTGTGAAATAATCTTTCGGGGTATAGGTTGTTATATAATTGTGCAGTAGAGGCAGTATGCTCTCGGCGAGCACTACAACCCTGTCTTTTCTCCCTTTTGAATTTCTAATGAATACCTGGCGGCGTTCCACATCAAGGTCGCGCAGGTGCAGGTTCAATAATTCACCAATCCTAAGACCAGAGGAATAGATCAAGGCCAGGATGGCCCTGTGCTTGAGGTTTCTCGTGGCTGTGAGTAGCCGTATGACCTCTTCTTTAGACAGTACCGTAGGTAGATACCTGCTTTTTGGTGGTCTTTTTAGATCAAGTGAAGCTACAGGAATCTCGGGGTGGAGATCTAAAAAATGTTTGATAGCGCTCATACATTGGCGATGCGTACTAATAGCGTATGCTTTGGCAGCTATCTTTTTTTCAACAAATAGCTCCAGGTCACGCTGTACAATCGTATCAAGCGGTTTATCGCTTAAATGATCCACCAGTTTTAAAACGAAACTGTAATAAGTTCTAACACTGCTTTCGCTAAGCCTTTGCCCTCTAAGATAGGAGACATATTCATGTAACAGCTTCTTTTGAGCCCTTGAAAATACCGGTGGTTTCACAATTTCAGCCGCTTTTGGAACTGTGACTCCCTGTAGTGCAGAATAATCTACAAACCATTGCTTTTGTTGCAGGTGTTGGTACAACTGCCCCTTGTTTTCTAAAGAAAAATTGATGTAGAAGCAGCTGTGGGTTTTGCTGTACTGCATCTTCGGAAAGTTTTTTACATGCGCTTTTACCTCTTCGTCAAATCTAAAATCAATTGCAATTTGTAGTTGATGCCTGTGAAAAAGCGGCCGAAGTATTACTTTCTTCATGATGCTGATTTTTAGGTGAATATAGGTTAATTCAGCTTCCTAAAAAGTAGGTTTATTCTTGCGTAAATTGTCGGTCATGACTACGTCATGCCTCACCTGTTTCAGCATCGTCTGCTTCCGAAGGAATTGACCTGAAATGAATTGAGGGTGATGTCAAAACATTTTGTCATGCTAAACTTGTTTCAGTATCTCTCGATTCCGAAAGCGCAGACCATCAAGGAATCTATTGTATAAAAAAAGGTGTTGCTTTGGCAACACCTTTCTAAAATGCCATTTTTGAAACCTATCTTTCAATGGTCTGCGGCCTGTCCGGGCCTACAGAGACAACTTTCACGGGAACTTCCAGTTCTGTCTCAATAAATTTGATGTATTCATTTAATTCCGCAGGAAATTCAGCCGGACTTGTAAGAGCGGTAAGATCTTCCTTCCAGCCCTTCAATTCAGTATAAATAGGGGTGACGTTCTCTGCTTCAATATTTCAGGCACGGTAAATTCCAGGGGAGGTATCATTTTAGATACTCTATCTTTGTCTTTTGATCATATAAATGCAGGATAATCTTTTCAATTTCTTCATTGGGATGGTAGAGACTTAGGCCATAATCAGACCTTTCCCCATTTATTGTGAGTTTTTTCATTATTGTTTTATTCACTTCTACTGCCGCCACTTTCATTGAAATAGGAGCTACTTCCACTTTATTACCCCAAAAGGGAAGAAAACCATCAAGCTTAAAAATGGTTACAGAATAACCCGGTTTGCCATTTAAATCAGGTTCAATTTTGACAGCTTTCTTATTATTAGAGTCAGGGTTTTCAACGCTTTTTCCATCCTCAATCCGCCGGTTTCTGGTAGATATAAAGTAAACATCTGAGATATCGGGGAATGGGATACATTCTTCTTCTTTAACCAGTTTTATTCCAATATCCCTAAAAACCTTTAGAAGAACTGCCATTTCCTCTTTGTTTAATTCACCATCAGCATATGCCATTTCGTGGAGCATAAGAGCAAGGGATTTTTTCTTAGAATCGCTCATCCCTTTTAGAATGCTGTTGGATTGCCTGAAGTTAAATTTCCGGGCCTCTTCTACGAAATTAGAATCAAAATCTAATACCCGCATCAATGTTCTCAAATAATCCAACTCCCCTTTCTTGACCTTATGGTCGGCAAGGATTATTTTATCAATAGACTTTACGATAGCTAATTTTTCTGCAAGATTGAACTCCATTTTTATTGCTTGAATTATTTAATAATCTTTTTGATTAATGCCGTTTGCTTTCAGAAAAACCGGAGCAGTGTTGCTTCTGAAAGGAAGATTCAAACGAAACTTAAAGATATTGAAATTCAGTTAATTAAGTATCTTTATGAGATGTTTTATTAAAACCTCCGGATATAGAAAAAAGACTTGCGCAGTGTAAATCTAAAAAAGGCTACTTCTTCTAATTCAGTTAGATAAAACTTTTTTTTCTGTAGAATCGATTTTCTATGTTATAATAATATAGCCAGGATAAGGTTGAACTACTGATTTTAGAACTAAATTATAAAGATGTTTTATAAAATTAACCTATCATACCGCTAGGAGTTGTTCTTAAAAATTATTTCTCATTTTAACCAATAAATTACTCTGAATGCAGCATCAATTAGAGGAAGCTTACGGCTTTCTATTTGAAAAGGAACTTTTAAATGAAATTACTGAGTGCGGTAGTTTTAAATCGGTTAAAGCCGGGGAGACGATTATAGAGATTGGATCTTATATCACCGGGATGCCTTTATTGCTCACCGGGGCTATAAAGATTCTCAGGGAAGACCAGAATGGTGATGAATTGCTTCTGTATTTTATTGAGCGTGGCGATACCTGTGCGATGACTCTTAGTTGTTGCCTTGGCAGAAAAAAAAGTGAGATCCGTGCCGTAGCCGAAACAGATACTACTTTCGTGATGATTCCTATTGCAAAAATGGAAGAATGGACCGGGAAATATAAATCCTGGCGAAACTTTGTATTTGAATCCTATCATTCCCGACTTTCCGAAATGCTGGACACCATAGATACCATTGCGTTTATGAATATGGATCAAAGGTTAATGAGATATCTCAGGGATAAAGCCAAAATAAACAAAGATGCGACCATACAGAGTACGCATCAGCAAATTGCATATGATCTCCATACGTCCCGGGTTGTTATTTCCCGGTTACTGAAAAAACTGGAAATAGATAACAAAATTTCGCTCCAGAGAAATCAGATAAAAATACTGGACCTCTAATCTCACTGTAACCCTTGTTACTGATAACAGCCCGTAAAGATTCTACTTTTGCACCGCACTAAAACAGAAAAATGGAAATAACACAAATACTGGGATATGTTGGAGCTTTAATGATAGGACTGGTACTTGGACTTATTGGTGGAGGTGGATCCATTCTAACCGTTCCAATTTTGGTGTACCTGATGTCTGTGAATCCTGTTACCGCAACCGCGTATTCATTATTTGTTGTAGGCTCTTCTTCTCTGGTAGGGGCCGGGCGAAACCTTCAAAAGGGTCTGGTAGGTTTTAAAACTGCATTTGCATTTGCTATCCCTGCGGTAATTGCAGTATTTAGTACACGAAGATTTCTGGTCCCGGCAATTCCTGAAAATATTTTTACCATTGGTGGGTTTACCGTGACAAGAGATATTGGAATCATGGTCTTTTTTGCAATTCTTATGTTGCTGGCCTCTTTCTCCATGATCTACGATAAAGAGAAACTGATGGGGGAAACAAAAGAAAAAAAGAGCACTAATTATTTGATGCTGGCTCCTTTGGGAATTCTTACAGGCCTAATTACCGGGATTGTTGGAGCAGGAGGAGGATTTATAATAATCCCTATTCTCGTTTTGCTTGCAGGACTTCCAATGAAAAAAGCGGTGGGAACTTCTTTATTGATTATCGCGATAAATTCCCTGCTCGGATTCCTGGGAGATCTTAGTCACCAGGAAATAGACTGGATATTTCTTCTCACATTTACCGGGCTTTCCATTCTCGGAATTTTCCTGGGGGTATATCTCAATAAATTCTTTAACGGACGAAAGCTGAAAAAAGGTTTCGGTTGGTTCGTGCTGCTTATGGGAATTTATATTATCTGGAAAGAACTGGGATAAACCTGAAAATTCCAGTCGCTTTTTAAACCTCATTTTTTAATAAGTTTATGCTTTCCTCCAACGAAACTAAAAGAAAGCTTAAATATTTAAATTAAGCAGCAGCGCTCCATGTAACAAGTATTATTTTCCTTAAATTTACAAGCCGAAAACACCGACTGATTTACAAAAATAATAGCCGGAAAAACCTTCCTGAATGGAGAATCTGGATTACGCCAGGCTACAAATGGCATTTACTCTCGGCTTTCACATTATTTTCGCTTGCATAGGTATGGTCATGCCTTTTTTTATGATCGTTTCTCATAAAAAATGGCTGAACACTAAAAATCCTGTGTACCTTAAACTTACTAAAGCATGGCAAAGAGGAGTCGCCATATTTTTCGTGACCGGAGCAGTTTCGGGAACCGCCCTTTCTTTTGAACTGGGGCTGCTATGGCCTGAGTTTATGAAACATGCCGGTCCGGTTATTGGAATGCCTTTTTCCCTGGAAGGAGCGGCATTTTTTGTGGAGGCGATTGCCCTGGGATTTTACTTATACGGCTGGGATAAGTTACCAGAAAAGTTTCACTGGTTTACCGGTGTGATTATCGGGATCTCCGGGGTGCTATCCGGGATCCTTGTGGTGTCGGCCAATTCCTGGATGAATGCTCCCTCCGGCTTTGAAGTGATTAACGGAGAATTTGTCAATATAGACCCGGTTGCCGCATTCTTTAACGCCGCATGGTTTTCTGAAGCTCTGCATATGACGCTCGCTGCTTTCGCAGCTACCGGATTTGCTGTGGCAGAA
>JAGXII010000001.1 GCA_024635735.1 Christiangramia sp.
CAATATCTCCGGCATCCCTGCCCATAACCTCGATTAGGAAAAGTCGGTTATGCGAACTCGCCGTATCACGTATCTTATCGATAGCTTCTACCACCGTGTTTAAAGCTGTATCATAACCCAGTGTATAATCGGTACCATTAATGTCATTATCAATGGTAGCCGGAATCCCAACAATGGGAAAATCAAACTCCTGGCTAAATAGCAGTCCACCGGTAAAAGTACCGTCACCTCCAATTACTACCAGTGCATCCACAGCATTGGCAATAAGATTATCGTAGGCTTTTTTTCTACCTTCCTTAGTTTTAAACTCTTTGGAACGGGTGGATTTTAGAAAAGTTCCTCCCTTATTAATGATATTTCTAACCGAGCGGGCATCGAGTTTTTCAAAATCGGCTTCTATAAGCCCCTGATAACCCCTGTAAATACCGGTACATTCTAATTTATAGTACGAACAGGCACGAACCACTGCTCTTATGGCAGCATTCATTCCCGGAGCATCTCCTCCGGAGGTTAGTATTGCGATGTTTTTAATTTCTTTTTTGGCCATTGCCTCAAAACTATTCTATTTAAGAACGATAACCTAATTTCGGGAAAATCTCAAACGTTTTCGGTTAATAAGTAATAAAAAAAGCCGCAATAAAGCGGCTTTTCATAAAATTTTAGCAGTTTAATTATCTATTTATCAAAATTTTGTATTCCCAGGCTCCAAAGTCCATTTTTTGCTCCGGTGTAATTTTGAGCGTAGAATCCTTCAAAAAATCTTTAAATTCTCCATTTATATCCACAGAAAATTTAATTGACGCATCTGTCATGTTTGCGATATAAATTACCTCATTACCAAATGCTTCTCTTTTAAAAGCGAGAATCTTCTTTTGATCTGAAGTATTCAGCGGGGTATAGGACGCTGCTTCTTTACCTCCATCTAAAGCGGGATTCGAGTTTTTGAGCTCTCCCATTTTCACTAAAAGAGGATAAACTTTTCCTTTGGTTTTTGGGATGGTATCCTTTTCGAAGAACTTCAGTCTTTTATCCATATTGTATTCCTGCCCTGAATAGATTAATGGCATTCCCGGAAGCGTATAAGTCATCGCCAGCATTGTTTCTGAAGCATCACCCATTCGCTCCTTAACAGTGCCACTCCATGAGTTTTCATCGTGATTAGTCACAAAATTCATCAGGATATCATCCTCTTCATAAGTACTGTCCACCTTCTTCATATAATTGTCCCAATCCTTAGCCGTGGCTTTTCCCTGTGCGATATTATTCATAATATGATGGCCTTCCCAGTTATATCCCATATCAAATGCATTCTCAAACAGATCACGGTCTTCAGATTCTGCCAGCATAAATAGCGGTTTAATCTGCTCCAGGTCGGCTACCGTATTTTCCCAGAAATCTGTTGGAACATTACCGGCGACATCACATCTGAAACCATCAATATTATGTTCAGATACCCAGAATTTCATTTCAGCTTTCATTGCTTTTCGTAATTCAGGATTATCGTAATTAAGATCAGCTACGTCTGTCCAGCCCCATGGTTCTCCTGTTTCGGGATTAAGTGGGTCTATTGGTTCTCCCTTTTCATTCTTAGTATAATAATCAGGATGTTCGGTTAGCCAATAGTGATCCCAACCCGTATGGTTAGCCACCCAATCCATAATTACATAAATCCCGTTATCATGAGCGGTCTCAATTAAATTATCAAAATCTTCCATTGTCCCGTAATCTTCATTTACGGCTGTATAATCTGAAATTGCATAATAACTACCAAGGTATTTTTTACGCTCTTCGGGATCGGTTATATCCTCAATATCCTTATCTGCCGTGGCTTTTCGGTTTTTCATGGAAATAGGATAAACCGGCATTAACCAGATAATCTTTACTCCCAGTTCTTTAAGTTGTGGAATATCCTTGGTGAAAGCCGCGAAAGTGCCTTCAGGGGAATACTGACGGATATTGGCTTCATAAATCACCGCAGATTCCAGTACATTGTCATTAATTGGAGATATACTCAGACTGTCCTGCGTTGTTTCCTGCAGATGATCATCTTTTGAATCGTTCTTACACGATCCAAGCAAACCAATTATAAGAAATAGAAAAATCAGTTTTTTCATAATTTAAGTTTTAGTTGAAAATATTCTTATTGTAATTCTATAAGCATCGATTTTTTACCCGGGACGTTAAGGATTTTTTCTAGTTTTAGTTTTGTCTCTGAAATAATTTCAGTCCCGGAACTATGGCCCTTTAAGCCTTCAGCATATTTTGAAAGATCCAGCTGCTGCTTCTCCGGATTGTTATTGATCACTATCATGATCCTTTCCGCATCGTTATACCTAAAATAAACATATACGTTATTTTCAGGTAAATACTGGAGCAATTTTCCGAAGTGAAGAGCTTTATGATCTTTGCGATAATTCAGTAGCTTTTTGGTAAACGAATGATATGCTTCCTGAGTCGAATCCCGACCTTCCGCTGTAAAAGCCGAAGCTTTATCTGTTGCCCATCCGCCTGGAAAATCTCTTCTTATGTCTCCATCACCTTTGCCTTTATCACCACGCATTCCAATTTCACTTCCATAATATAATTGTGGAATCCCCCGTGTTGTTAATATTAGGGTCATTGCCAGCTTATATTTATCCAGGTCTCCATCGTAAATTTCATTGAACCTGCCAGTATCATGATTTTCAATAAAAACAAGAAGATTATTAATATCAGGATATAAAAAATCATTCACGAAATTATTATAGGCTTTTATCATTCCATGGTCCCATGAAGCCTCATTTTCGTTGAACATGGTGCCAATAGCATCATGAAGCGTAAAGTCCATTACCGAAGGCAAATGAGAATTGTAGCTTTGTATAGCACCAATTTCACTATCCTTCTGCCAGTAGGAGATTTGCGCCTGATCATGCATCCATACTTCACCTACAATATTGAATTTTGGATACTCATCCATAATAGCCTTGGTCCATTTTGCAATTCCTTCCTTATCATTATATGAATAGGTGTCTACACGAAAACCATCCAGTCCCGCGTATTCTATCCACCAGATCGCATTTTGAATAAGATAATTTAATACCAGTGGATTGCTCTGGTTAAGATCTGGCATCGTCCTGGTAAACCAGCCGTCTACGCAATATTTAAAATCTCTTTGAGATCCATGTGGATCATATTGGGTGGTCATGCGATAATTTGAATTCTCATATCCCGGAAACTGATGTATCCAGTCGTAAGTTGGCAGGTCTTTAATCATCCAGTGTTCAGCGCCCCAGTGATTGGTCACATAATCCATAACCAGCTTCATATCCCTTTTATGCATTTCATGCGCCAGCCTGCGGTAATCTTCATTTGTACCGTATCGCGGATCTATATTATACACATCACTCTGGGCATAGGTGTGATATGAATACGCCGGATCATCATCTTCAAGCAACGGCGTGCTCCATAATGCCGTAATTCCAAGGTCTTCCAGATAATCCAGGTGGTCTATGACTCCCTGGAGATCACCGCCATGTCTTCCTCCCTGTTCACCTCGGTTTACCTTCTCTTTCATTTTAGAATTTGAATCATTACCAGGATTCCCGTTGGCAAATCTATCAGGCATGATAAGATACATAGCATCAGAAGCATCAAAGCCCTCACGTTCAGCCGAAGCTGGTTCCCTTTCTTTCAATTCATACTTTTTGGTGAAAGAATTTTCTTCAGATTTAAATGAAAATGTGTACTCGCCAGATTTAAGTTCACCAGAATTAATGGTGACAAATAAATAATTGGGGTTTTCAGTTCTCCTTATATTTTTAATAACCAAAGGATCCTGCGCCTCAACATCAAATTTGGCAATATTATCACCGTACATCATTATCTGAAGTTCATTCAGTTGCATATCACTCCACCAGAATGGTGGTTCAATCTTATCGATTTGGGCAAATGCATTGGAACTCATAATTAAAGAAAGAAGGTAAATTAGTCTTTTCATTTTTTGAGATTAAAGAAAAAAGCTACTCTTAAAAGAATAGCTATTTTATTACATATTATTTAAACGCTTACAGGATGGTTTGGCTCCACTAAAAGCTTCTTTCCTTTCACGAAAATTTCAATGGAATGAGTTCCTTCCAGTGTAAAATTTGTTTTTTCTGAAGATACATTCACTTTGAGTATCCTGTCTCTAAAGTTAACTTTGAAAGAATATGCCTCCCATTGCTCAGGGATTTGAGGGTTAAATGAAAGTTGATCATTTTCCACTCTCATTCCGCCAAAGCCTTCAACAATACTCATCCATGTTCCGGCCATACTGGTGATATGGCAACCCTGTTCCACTTCGTTATTATAATCATCGAGATCCAGCCTGGAAGTTCTTAAATAGAAATTATAAGCCTGCTCCATTCTTCCGAGCAGTGCAGCCTGGATACTGTGAACACATGGAGAAAGCGAAGATTCATGTACCGTTAAGGGTTCATAAAAATCAAAATGCTTCTCCAGCTGATCTTTAGTAAAATGATCTTCAAAGAAATAGAATCCCTGTAAAACATCGGCTTGCTTGATATAACAGGACCTTAAAATTCTATCCCAGCTCCATTTCTGGTTGATGGGTCTTTGCTTTTTATCCAGCTCTGCGACCGGCACAATTTCCTTATCAAGAAAACCGTCCTGTTGCAGATACACCCCATATTCCTCACAGTATGGAAAGTACATATTATCTGCTACTTCTTTCCAGTTGGCAAGTTCGCCTTCGTTAACAGAAGTCAATCCCATCACTCTATTGTAATCATCGCGATAACCATCCTTTACCTTATCTATCATTTCCATGCAATACTCAATACACCATTTTGCGATATAGTTGGTATACCAGTTATTATGGACATTATTTTCGTACTCATTAGGACCGGTAACCCCAAGGATAACATACTTATTTTTCTGTTTACTGAAATTAGCACGCTGCTGCCAGAATCTGGCGATTGCTATCATCACTTCAAGGCCTTTTTCAGGAATATAAGTGAAGTCTCCGGTAAATCTTACATAGTTATAAATTGCAAATACCATAGCTCCATTACGATGAATCTCCTCAAAGGTGATTTCCCATTCGTTATGGCTTTCCTCTCCATTCATTGTTACCATAGGATAAAGTGCGGCACCATTTGAGAAACCTAATTTGGTTGCGTTTTCCTTGGCCTTTTCCAGATGGTTATATCTATAAGTCAATAATTTCCTGGCTACTTTTTGATCTTTGGTAGCCATATAAAAAGGAATACAATAAGCCTCAGTATCCCAGTAGGTACTACCGCCATACTTTTCACCGGTGAAGCCTTTTGGTCCAATATTTAGTCTTTCATCCTTTCCTAAATAGGTCTGATTCAACTGAAAAATATTAAAACGAATTCCCTGTTGAGCTTTTACATCTCCGGAAATCGTAATATCTGCCATTTCCCAGATTTTAGACCAGGCTTCTTTTTGCTCTTTTTTGAGCTGGTCGAAACCTTTTTTTACGGCCATATCCAGGACAGAATCCGCAGCCTGAATTAGCCCGGTTTCCTCATGATTCATATCCGTAACATAGCCTGCATATTTCACGATAGTAGCGGTTTCTCCTTTTTTCGCTTCTAAAGAATATTCAAAAGAAACTCTGTCTTCAGATGTTTTGATTTCCGGTGCAATGTCTAACTTAGAGTCATTC
>JAGXII010000049.1 GCA_024635735.1 Christiangramia sp.
ACTTCCCTGCCCTAATATTTTTGCAGGTGGCCATAATTTCCACGGAAAATATGAATATGTACCGGTAGAAAGTATGATTAAAGCTACCCAGGTAATTGTGAAACTTGCCGAGCTTACAGCGAAAAATTATAAATAATTAATATCCGATCATGGCAGCTAAAAACGCAGAAGAATACATCCAGACTCATTCCAAATGGGAAAAGGAACTGCGTGAGCTTCATGAAATAATGCTTACCACAGAGCTGGAACCCTCCATTAAATGGGGCGCTCCGGTTTATACGATCCATGGGAAAAATGTTTTAGGGATTGGAGCGTTTCAAAATCATTATGGTATCTGGTTCTTTAACGGTGCCTTACTTAATGAGAATACGGCCCTGCTTGTCAACGCTCAGGAAGGTAAAACTAAGGCACTAAGACAAATTCGGTTTGAAAAGGAAGATGAAATAAAACCATCGGCACTTCTTCCCTATGTAAAAGAAGCAATTCAAAACCAGAAAGAAGGTAAAGTATTGAAGCCTGTAAAAAATAAAAAGGTGGCGACACCGGAAAAACTTTCTGAAGCCATGAAAAAAGACAATGAGCTAAAAATTAATTTTGAAGCTATGTCTCCGGGCTGTAAAAGGGAATATGCCGAATATATTTTGGAAGCAAAAAAGGAAGAGACTCAGCTTCGCCGACTTCAGAAGATAATCCCGATGATTAAAAGCAAAAAAGGACTTAACGACAAATACCTATAACTACAAAACGGACACCAGAGATGACAGAACATTGGGTACAGAAATGGAATGAGAGATATCGTCAAAAAGAATATTCTTATGGGGTGGCGCCTAATGAATATCTGAAAAAGAGTCTGGAAAATTTAAAACCGGGCAGGATTCTTTTTGGTGCGGAAGGAGAAGGAAGGAATGCCGTTTTTGCCGCCAGACAGGGATGGGAGGTTTCGGCTTTTGATATTAGTGATGAAGGAAGAAAAAAAGCCAAGCAGCTTGCAGATGAAAACAATGTAAGCCTTGATTATCGTGTAGGAGAACTGCCGGATTTGAACTTTCCAGAAAATCAATTTGACGCTGCTGCTCTTATCTATGCACACCTGCCTCCAGAAGTAAGATCAAAATATCATCAGCTAATCAATTCGTATTTAAAAAAAGGTGGCATTTTAATTATAGAGGGTTTCAGCAAAAATCATCTGGAATACCGGGCGAAAAATGAAAAAGCAGGAGGGCCCAAAGAAGAGAAATATTTGTTCTCCATTGAAGAAATAAAATCAAATTTTCCTGATTATGAAATAACCGAATTAACAGAAACCGAGGTTGTCTTAAGCGAGGGAAGTTATCATAATGGAAAAGGTTCTGTAATTAGATTTACAGGTAGAAAGCTATAAAATAATATAAGTCTTTACCTTTTATGATTCCATAAAAAAAGCAGCTTCTCAGCTGCTTTTTATTTATTTAGAAAGTAATCTAATTATTTCTTTTCCTTTGCCGGCTCATTAAGCTTTTGGCTCATCTCCATAGAAATGGAAGATCTGTCGAAAGTAATTTTACCTGCTCCGGTTTCAATGATTACTGCATTATTTTTTTCGCTAAAATCAATTATTTTACCATGCATTCCACTTTTAGTGACAATGCGGTCTCCTCTTTTAAGTTCGGAGGCAAAATTTTTCTCTTGTTTAGCTTTTTTCATTTGCGGGCGTATCATAAAAAAATACACCACGACAAACATTAAAATTATTGGCGCAAATTGCGTTAATTGATCCATAAATGCTCTTAACTAGCTTTTTGAGTTGATTCATCAGCCTCTACAAAAGCTTTAATCTTAATTTGTTCTTTTCCACACTCTGTATTTGCAGATACAGTTACTGTTTTAGTTACCTGTCCGTTACCAGATCCATTATATTTAACTAGTAATTCTCCGGTTTCTCCTGGAGCGATAGTTTCGTTTTTTGGATAAGTTGGCACAGTACACCCGCATGAGCTTGTCGCGTTGGTGATCACTAAAGGAGCTTTTCCGGTATTGGTGAATTTAAAGGTATGCTCTACAGGAGTTCCTTTTACAATATTCCCAAAGTCAAACTCTGCTTCTTCAAAAGTGATTTCAGGATAAACAGTTTCCTTTGCATCACGTTCTGCAGCGGTTTCTACGTTTTCAGCTTTAACCTTATCGGAAGCATTATCTTTACATCCGGTGAACAGCATTGCTCCAACTGCCGTAAACATTAAAATTGTTTTTTTCATGGTGAAGTTATTTTTTTTAATTTCTAAACGCTAAAATTAATAAAATTTCTTATTACATCAGGCCCCTTCCGGTTTTATTTAATTTCTCATCGGCCTGGTATTCTTTAGAAAGCTTATCCAGAACGCCATTTATAAAAATACTACTCTTTGGAGTACTGTATTCTTTAGCTATTTCAAGATACTCATTGATGGTGACTTTTACTGGAATACTGGAGAAATGAAGGAATTCACAAATAGCCATTTTGATGAGCACCATATCTACCTCTGCAATCCTGTCTTTATCCCAGTTAGGAGTTTTCCCGAGCATTTCTTCTGAAAGTTCCTCATCATTCAAATAAGTCTTTCTGAAGAGTTTTATCGCGAATTCCTTATCCTCATCATTTTTAAAAAGATTTGTAATCTTTTTTTGCTTTCCGGTAGTTTCTTTCAGCTTCTGAAGCATTTTCAGAATAGCTGTATTTACTAATGGAAGATCATCCAGCCAGGTTAACTTTTTATCTTCAAGATATTCGTAAAGTTTTTCGTTAGGCGCTATAATCTCTTTGAAAATCGTAATGATGAAGTTCTTATCTTCCTTAAAGCTACCAGATCTGGTACTCATGTACTCCTCATACATCAAACTGTTTCTAACTTCATTCCAGATAATCGCTACATACTCATCATCCTTTTTCCAATGATGGATTTTATGCTTTTCCAATGCCTGTTGCAAACTCTCATTTTCATTGAGAATTTCAAAAATGGCATTATCAAGAAATTTCCTGTTTGGATCTTTCTCTTCGGTAGTTGCGAGATGCTTTTGCTGGGATTTTTCTAAATAAGTTTCGGCATGTCCCCTTATTTCTGCGATAAGACTTAACTGAAGTAAAAACAGGTCGTACATTTCCTGCATGCTTTTGAGCAGAAATTTTTCTTCGGTGGCAAGGTTATCATTCTGGCTTTGGTTAAATGCGTAAAGCGACTGCATTACTTTAACCCTGATATGTCTTCTTGTCAACATAATTGTAAAAGAACTTTTAGAAATTAGAAAGGGCGAAAGATTTCCTTTCGCCCTGCAAAAATATCAATTAATTAGAACTGACTAATTTAAATCTTGATTTTTTCTATCAAGAATTCTCTGTTTCGCAATTTGTAAAGCTGCAAAATGTGTGGTAATATCATCCTTAGCTGCTTTTTCAAGAATTCTAAGAGTAGTGTTATAAATATTCTCCGTCTTCTGCATGATTTCCTTTTTGCCGTAATTTTCCAGTTCGGCATAAACATTTATAATACCTCCTGCATTGATTAAGAAATCCGGAGCATACACAATTCCTCTTTTTTGAAGGATCTCTCCATGAGCAACTTCATCTGCCAGCTGATTATTCGCAGCTCCGGCAATAATATCAACTTTTAAACGATCGATAGTATCATCATTGATGGTTGCACCAAGAGCACAGGGAGCATAAATATCAACATCAGCAGCATACACATCCTGTTGATCAAAGATTTTAGCACCGTGTTTTCTACTTACTTCCTGAAGTCTTTCTTCATTAATATCGCTTATAAAAACTTCTGCTCCATCATGTACGAGATATTCCACAAGAGTTTCGCCAACATGCCCAATACCCTGAACGAGTACTTTTTTGCCCTCAAGATCATCACTGCCATATTTAAACTTGGCTGAGGCTTTTATTCCCATGAACACTCCATAAGCAGTGATAGGTGAAGGATTTCCCGCGCCACCTTTAGCTTCTGAAATTCCAGTTACATAAGGAGTCACTTCTCTTACGGTATCCATATCTGATGTTTCCATTCCCACATCTTCAGCAGTAATATATTTACCCCCAAGAGAATGTACAAATTCACCAAATTTCCTCATAAGTGCCGGAGTTTTGTCTTTTTTGGCATCACCAATGATCACCGCTTTTCCTCCTCCAAGGTTGAGTCCTGTGATCGCACTTTTAAATGTCATACCCCGTGAAAGACGTAAAACATCATTTACCGCTTCCCACTCACTGGTATAATTCCACATTCTGGTACCTCCCAATGCCGGTCCTAAAACCGTATTATGGATACCTATTATTGCCTTTAAACCTGTATCTTTGTCGTTGCAAAAAACGATCTGTTCGTGATCGTCAAACGAGACCTGCCCAAATACCGGAGCAGCTTTTTTTAGTTCTTTTGCATTTAGAACGTCAACTTGCATAATTTGTTGATTTTAATTTTTTAGGAATTCTGAATATGACAAAAATCCAGTACAAAAATAATGATATTTTAAATTTTGAGCTTTTAATTGATGTTAAATTAAGGAATCCTCAAATAAGTCAAATTTAATTGAATGAAAAACCTCAAGCATCTCAATAAATATTTTTATAAATATAAATGGAAGCTTCTTTTAGGACTTGTCATTACAATTGCAGCCAGAATCTTTGCTATTTATTATATTCCTTTTATAGGAAAAAGCACCAAAGTCATTGAGAAATATCTTAACGGTGAGATAACTCAAATAGCTGAAGTCAAGAGCCAGTTATTGTGGAATATTCTGCTTATTGTGGGAACGACCCTTATTTCGGCGTTTTTAACATTCTTAATGAGACAGACATTTATCGTTGTGTCCAGACACATGGAATATGACCTTAAGAATGAAGTTTTTAAACACTACCAGGACCTTTCTCTGAACTTTTATAAGAAGAATCGTACCGGAGATCTTATGAACCGGATTAGTGAAGATGTTTCCAAGGTGAGAATGTACCTGGGACCTGCCATTATGTATAGTGTAACGACTTTCACCTCTACCGTAGTGGTACTCATTTTCATGATAAAAGCGGCGCCTGAACTAACCCTTTACACTGTAATCCCTTTACCAATACTTTCTGTAGCTATTTATAGATTAAGTGTGGCCATTCATAAACGTAGTACCATTGTCCAGCAATACCTTTCTAAACTGAATACTTTCACGCAGGAAAGTTTCAGCGGAATTGCCGTGATAAAATCTTACGGAATAGAACCTCAGACCAATGATAATTTCACAGATCTTTCTAACGGAAGTTTGCAAAAGAATATCGACCTGGTAAAAGTTCAGGCATTCTTTTTTCCGTTGATGGTATTGCTAATAGGAATAAGTAATCTAATCGTAATCTATATTGGAGGAAGAAAGATCATTTCAGGAGAAATTGCCAATATTGATGTCCTTGTAGAATTCATATTATATGTAAATATGCTTACCTGGCCGGTAGCCTCTATAGGCTGGGTTACTTCCCTGGTTCAGCAGGCAGAAGCTTCACAGGAGCGTATCAATGAATTTTTAAAGGAAAAGCCTGAGATTACCAATCCTAAATCTGAACCCGATACGATAAACGGAAACATCGAATTCAAGGATGTGACTTTCACTTATGACGATACCAATATTACCGCGTTAAAGAATGTATCATTTCAGGTAAAAAAAGGAGAAACCCTTGCCATTATCGGAAAAACAGGATCAGGAAAATCTACTATCCTGGAACTTATAGGAAGGCTCTATGATATTGATGAAGGTGAGATTCTTATAGACGGAAGAAATAATGAGGAACTAAATCTGGAAAGTCTTCGAAAAAGTATTGGATATGTTCCCCAGGACGCTTTTCTTTTTAGTGATTCCATAAGGAACAACATCAATTTTGGTAAAACCGAAGCAGACGAGAAGGAAATTATCGAAGCTGCCAAAAATGCTTCCGTTCATAAAAACATTATGGGATTCAGTAAAGGATATGACACGGTGCTGGGAGAACGTGGTATTACTCTTTCTGGCGGCCAGAAACAGCGTGTTTCCATTGCAAGGGCAATTATCCACGATCCTGAAATATTACTTTTTGACGATTGCCTTTCTGCAGTCGACACCGAAACGGAAGAAGAGATTCTTAACAATTTGTTCGAAATAACGAAGAATAAGACCACAATTATTGTAAGTCACCGTGTCTCTTCCGCGAAAAATGACAATAAAATTATAATTATGGAAGACGGTAAAATCCTTCAGCGCGGCACGCATACCGAGTTATTGAGGCAGGGTGGATATTATAAGGAGCTTTATGCAAAACAACTAAATGAAAAAGAAATGTGAAAATTTTTTGTTAGATGTTAAAATTTTTTAGATTTTTGAGCTCAACAAAACAAACCATTAAAGAATCTATTTTATGAGCGACAAGGGAATGATGGAGAAAGAGGAAATATTCTCTAAAGTTTTAAGAGCCGGAAGAAGAACTTACTTCTTCGATGTAAGATCCACTCGTGCAGACGATTATTATTTGACGATCACCGAAAGTAAAAAGTTCACTAACGACGATGGTTCTTTCTATTACAAAAAACACAAAATCTACCTTTATAAAGAAGATTTTGATGGTTTTAGAGAGATCCTTGAAGAAATGACTGATTTTATAATCAACGAAAAAGGTGAAGAAGTGATCAGCGAGCGTCATCAAAAGGATTTCAAAAGGGAATACGATGAGGATGGAACCGAAAAGGAAACTGCCGGTTCTTCAAATCCTGAGAAGTTTACCGATGTAAGTTTCGACGACATCTAAAAAAATTACACTTATCATAACTAAAACCGTCCTCAAAAGGGATGGTTTTTTTATATTAGGCATTCCAAAATCTAAATAATGCGATTTCTACTAAGTTTCCTCTTTTTGATTTCATTTAGCGCCTTCGCGCAAAAAGATACCCTAAGCCTCAATTATTATTTACCCCAAAATGTCACCTACAATCCCCAAATCCCAACTCCACAGGAAGTTATTGGATTTGTACCGGGAGAGTGGCACGTTAGTCATGACAGGTTGATAACCTATATGAATAAACTAGCGGAAGTTTCTCCGCGAATAAAGATGGAAACCCGTGGATTTACTTATGAGGGCCGTCCTCTGGTTATACTTTATATCTCTTCCGAAGAAAATATAGCAAATCTGGAAACCATTAGAGAAAAGCATCATGCCCTGGTTGAGAAAAATTCGCAATCCCTGAATACTGCTGATATGCCTATTGTAATAAACCAGGGATTTTCAATACACGGCAATGAACCAAGCGGTGCTAATGCTTCGCTACTTTACGCCTATTATCTCGCGGCCGCCCAGGGAAACAACATAGAAAATACACTTAATAATACCGTAATATTACTGGACCCATCTTTTAATCCAGATGGGTTACAGCGTTTTGCTTACTGGGCTAACACCAATAAAAGTGATAATATTAATTCCGATTCTCAGGACCGCGAGTATGAT
Organism: Christiangramia sp.; assembly: GCA_024635735.1. Lineage (GTDB taxonomy): Bacteria > Bacteroidota > Bacteroidia > Flavobacteriales > Flavobacteriaceae > Christiangramia. The sequence continues at coordinate 7,460 of JAGXII010000049.1, forward strand.
GAAGTCTGGCCCGGAGGAAGAACCAATCATTACTGGTTTGATCTTAACCGCGACTGGTTGCCGGCACAATTACCCGAATCTCAGGCAAGAATAGCCACTTTTCACAAATGGTATCCCAATATACTTACAGACCACCATGAGATGGGGTCAAATTCAACTTTTTTCTTTCAGCCGGGGATTCCTGAAAGGACCCATCCGCTCACTCCACAAATGAATCAGGACCTTACCCGGGAAATTGGAACCTATCATGCTGCTGCCTTTGATAAACTGGGATCGCTTTATTTTACTGAAGAAAATTATGATGACTTCTATTATGGGAAAGGTTCCACTTTTCCTGATATTAACGGAAGTATTGGAATTCTATTTGAACAGGCAAGCTCACGGGGACATGCCCAGGAAACTGAAAACGGGATCCTTACTTTTCCTTTTACCATAAGAAACCAGTTTACTGCAGCACTTTCTACTCTGAAGGCTGCACAGGAAATGAGAGTTAAATTATTGAATTATCAGAGAGATTTTTATAACGACTCCAGATCTTCTGCCGGAAACGGTGCCTATGCTTTTGGAAGTTCAGCAGATCCCGTGAGAGCCTATAAACTTGCCGAAATCCTGAAAATACACCAGGTCGAGGTTCACAGGTTATCTAAAGGATTCTCGGAGAGCGGAAAAACATTCGAGCCGGGTGCGGCATATATTGTCCCGAAGAATCAACGTCAACATAGACTGGTAGAAGCAATGTTCGAAAAAAGGACCAGTTTTAAGGACAGTCTTTTTTATGATATTTCGGCATGGACCTTCCCACTCGCCTTTAATCTTGACTATACTGAAAACGCATCACTTAAAAATGCAGGGGAAAGAATAGAAGACCTTGAAATGTTTGCTCCTGATGCTCCTGCAAAAAGCAGTTACGCGTATTTACTCAACTGGAACGATTATTATTCTCCAAAAGCTCTCAACAGTATTCTCGAAAAAGGACTTCGGGCTAAGGTCGCTATGAGAGAATTCAGTCTTAATTCTGATAAGTATGACTATGGAACCATTATGATTCCCGTACAGAATCAAAAACTGAATAAAGAAGAGCTTCACAAATTTCTTTCGGAAGTAGCAATAAACAGCCATGTTCGAATTACCGCAATTAACACGGGAATGACAAGTGGAATAAACCTGGGAAGTGGAGAATTTGAAGCCCTTAATCCTCAGAAAATTGCAATTATCGTTGGCGAAGGAATCACATCATATGATGCCGGAGAAATCTGGCATTTATTTGATCAACGTTATGATATAAAACTTACCAAACTCGATATCAAAAATCTTTCAAGGGCTGAACTTAGACGTTATACAGATATTATCCTGCCTAATTCCTGGGGTAGTGCTCTTGGCAATAAGGAAGTTGATAACCTAAAAAAATGGGTACGCGAAGGGGGAACTCTTATTGGGTACCGCAATGCGGCCAACTGGTTAAAAAATAATCAGTTCATGGATCTTAAAATTAAGAAAACCGATCTAAAAGCTAAAGATATCAGTTTTGAAGAAAAGGGCGATTTTCGTGGAGCACAGGTAATTGGAGGTGCTATTTTTGAAGTTAAACTGGACCGAAGCCACCCCATTGCTTTTGGATATAAGAACGATAAGATTGCGGTTTTTAGAAATACCTCACTCTTTGTAGAACCCGATGAACAAAGCTATAATAACCCTATCCAGTATACGGAGAATCCTCTCTTAAGTGGTTATATAAGCAAGCCTAATCTCGATTCTATCGCTAATACAGTTCCGTTTAAACATGAGAGCCTTGGCCGTGGAGATGTTATTTTATTTACTGATAACACTAACTTTCGTGCATTCTGGTATGGAACTAATAAGCTATTGATGAATTCTATTTTCTTCGGAAAAGAGATGTAATCCTCATCCATTGTTTAGGAAAATTTTAGGAGTCTTCTTTTAAATTTAGATAACTTTGCAGCTGTTATTGAGCTAATATGGAAAAGGCTGCGCTTTTTCAACCATGCCGGCTTAAATATCCTATCATATGCTAAAAATTACTTTTCAGTGAAATTTTCAGGGTTCAAAAGCTGGCTTCAAAATGAACGTTTTTTAAATTCCCTTAACCGATTTTCGTTTTTCCTTAGCCTTATAACATTACTGGTTGCTATCTATGACCTTGGCTTCAGGCATGTAAAGGCAGAAGAAGAGCAGCTTAATCACTTCTATTTTATTGCACTTATCATAGGAGTCACCGCCATTATTCTTCGATATTTCTTTTTCAGGATAAAATTCAGGTTAAAAGTTCGAGTTTTCGACGGTATCCTGGGAACTCTTTTCTTCCTGCTTATTCTGGTAAAAATTGATAGCATTCGGGAAAACCTGGCTGTTGTGCAGTTCCTGAACAAAATGGCATATGTCTATCTCGCTGCTCTGATCTATTTTATCAGAGAATTCTCTACTGCAGAATTTAACTTTCAGAGAAAATATCTGAATCCGGCCCAGCTTTTCATAGTAGGTTTCCTAACGATTATATTTCTTGGTACGGCGCTACTTATGCTTCCAAAAGCAACTTATGACGGTATAAGCCTGCTTGATGCATTATTTACCTCTACAAGTGCCGTATGCGTTACCGGCCTCATTGTGGTCGATACAGGTTCTTATTTTACCACTTTCGGGCAGAGTGTGATCCTGCTTCTAATGCAACTCGGTGGTCTTGGGATCATGACCTTTGCCAGTTACTTTAGTTATTTCTTCCGCGGAAGAACCTCCTATAAGAATCAGTTAATGCTGAAGGACGCTACAAATTCTGAAAAGATTGGCGAAGTAATAGGAGTGCTTAAAAAGATCCTTTATATCACTATGATCGTAGAACTTCTTGGCGCTTTTCTAATCTATATAAGTTTAAGCAAAAATGAAATTCACCATATTGCCGATCGTTTATTCTTTTCAATTTTTCATGCGGTAAGCGGGTTCTGTAATGCCGGATTCTCCACCCTGGAGTACAGTCTTTATGATCCCGATTTCAGGTTTAATTATCCTTTGCAGCTAATCATAGCAGCTCTTTTTATTCTAGGCGGAATTGGATTCCCAATTGTACTGAATCTGTACAAATATATGGTCTACAGCATTAAGAATAATTTCCTTAAAATCCGCAAAAAAAGAAATAAGATATATTCCCCTTGGGTGATTAACCTCAACACGCGAATCGTTCTCTTCACCACCAGTATCTTATTACTTGTTGGTACCATAGGTTTTTATGGCTTTGAATATAATAACACCCTTGCAGAACATACCGGCTTTGGAAAAATAGTCACCGCATTTTTTGGCGCCGCGACACCGCGTACTGCTGGATTTAATTCGGTAGATACCGGAGCACTTAATTTTAGTACATTAATGCTTCTCTTTTTACTTATGTGGATTGGGGCTTCGCCTGCTTCAACCGGTGGTGGGATAAAGACCAGTACTATAGCAATTGCCATCCTGAATTTTTTCAGTCTGGCAAGGGGAAAAAACAGAATTGAGGTTTATAAACGTGAAATTTCAGAAGCATCGGTAAGAAGGGCTTTTGCTATCATTTCACTTTCCCTTATGGTAATTGGAACTGCTGTATTTTTAATCGCGTATTTTGATGAAGATAAAACCTTACTGAGTATCGCATTCGAATGTTTTTCGGCTTACAGTACTGTGGGACTTTCTACCGGAATCACAGCAGATCTAACCTCGGCTTCTAAAATGGTTCTTATTTTTACAATGTTTATAGGGCGTGTGAGTATGTTAACTATAATGATAGCAATATTAAGAAGGGTAAAGCATTTGAATTACCGCTACCCTACTGATGAAATATTAATAAACTAAAAAAGACAGTTTCATGAAATATATAGTGATTGGTTTAGGAATTTTTGGAGCTTCGGTCTCCGAAAAACTAACCGAAATGGGCAATGAAGTGATTGGTGTGGATATAAACATGAGTAAAGTTGAGAGTATAAAGGAAAAGATTACTCATGCCATAAGCCTTGATGCTACCGATGTGGACGCTGTAAAAAATCTTCCGCTTAATGATACCGATGTTGTGATCGTAGGAATTGGTGAAGATAAAGGGGCTAATATCATGGCCGCGGCCTTGATGAAACAAATGCATGTTAAAAGGCTCATTAGCCGGGCGATTTCTTCATTGCAGCAAATGGTGCTTGAAGCTATGGGGGTTACTGAAATTATACACCCTGAAGAAGAA
>JAGXII010000050.1 GCA_024635735.1 Christiangramia sp.
ATTTCTGAAGAAAGAGGATTTACTTTAGAGAATGCCACTATTGATATGTTAGGAACTGCTGAAAAAGTAGCGATCGATAAGGATAATACTACTATCGTAAACGGAGCAGGAGACGATAAAGCGATCAAAGAGCGTGTTAATCAAATCAAAGCTCAGATCGAGTCTACAACTTCAGATTACGACAGGGAAAAACTTCAGGAACGTCTTGCTAAACTTGCTGGTGGTGTTGCCGTACTATATGTAGGTGCAGCTTCAGAAGTTGAAATGAAAGAGCAAAAAGACCGTGTAGATGATGCGCTTCATGCCACCAGAGCGGCTGTTGAAGAAGGTATTGTTGCCGGTGGAGGTGTTGCTTTAGTTAGAGCTCAGGCTGTACTAAGCAAGATCAAAACTGAAAATGACGATGAAGCTACAGGAGTACAAATCGTTTCCCGTGCTATAGAATCTCCACTGAGAACTATAGTGGAAAATGCAGGTGGAGAAGGATCTGTGGTAATCAACAAAGTACTTGAAGGTAAGAAGGACTTTGGATATGATGCCAAGACCGATACGTTTGTAGACATGATGAAAGCCGGTATTATCGATCCTAAGAAAGTAACCAGAGTAGCCCTGGAAAATGCTGCATCTGTTGCCGGAATGATCCTTACTACAGAATGTGCTTTAGTAGACATTCCAGAAGATGAGAAAGGTGGCGGAATGCCAGGTGGAATGGGCGGCGGTATGCCGGGAATGATGTAAAAATAGAAGTTAGACGTTAGATTCTAGAAATTAGATTTAACGGATTAAATAGAAAAACCCGCTTCTTTTAGAGGCGGGTTTTTTATATATTAATAATTGCCAGTTCATTTAATATTTCATTCTGGATTTGTATTCCATTTACTTCCCTTGGGAGAGGTCAGAACTGCTCCAGGGAGTTCGGGATGAGGGAGAAATAAAAATTTTAGTTGTACATACACCTATCGACAAAATTGAAACCGATCGAATAATCATTTTTCTTGTATTCTGGATATAAAATTTTTATTTCATAAAATCAAAGGCGCCTTTTCTTAAGTTGATATCATCCTGTAAGACGTTCGATATAAAAATACTCACTGGAAGTAAAGTGGATAAATCCTTTAGTATTTAAAATTTTTTTTAAAAGCCAACAGCCTTCAAGTCTCTACTAATTCTTCTGATATTACTTACCTTTTCAGTTTGAAAAATTATTCCATGAATAAAGCTCTTAAAATCTCAGCGCTGGTCTCCGGTCCGGCCATTTTTCTATTGCTACAAATTCTAGGTAGCCCGGAATCTATGCCCGCAACAGCCTTTGAGGTATTATGTGTTACGATCTGGATGGCGATCTGGTGGATTACAGAGGCTATCCCCATTTCGGTGACGGCCTTACTGCCAATTGTCCTGTTTCCTTTAACCGGCGCTGTGGATATAGAAACTACTTCTGCCGCCTATGGTCATAAATATGTTTTTCTATATCTGGGTGGTTTTATTCTCGCAATTGCAATTGAAAAATGGGATCTGCATAAACGAATAGCATTGAATATCATCAATCTTATGGGAACAAACATCAAATTCATCATTCTGGGCTTTATGGTCGCTACAGCATTTTTATCCATGTGGATAAGTAATACCGCTACTTCCGTCATGATGTTACCCATTGGAATGGCTATTATCGCTCAAGTAAAGGATAATCCTAATACGCCACAGAATGAAAATAAGAATTTTGCGAAAGCCCTGATGTTGGCAATTGCCTATAGTGCTTCTATTGGTGGCATCGCTACTCTCATAGGAACACCGCCTAACTTGGTGTTTGCCGGAGTTGTCGAGGAGCTTTATGGAATAGAAATCAGTTTTACAAAATGGTTGTTTCTGGGATTTCCCATTTCCATCCTTCTACTATTCATTTCCTGGAAGTATCTAACCTCTAAAGCATTCAGTTTTGAGCAAAAGAAATTACCAGGAGGAAAGAAGGAGATACATAGACTTCTCCGGGAACTTGGACACATAAGTTCTCAGGAGAAAAAAGTAATTGTAGTGTTTGGCCTAACCGCTTTTGCTTGGATTTCCAGAAGTTTTCTGTTACAACCTTTTTTTCCATTTTTGGACGATACGATCATTGCGATGATATCGGGAATCTGTCTCTTTCTAATTCCTGTGAAAGGGGAGTCCGGGAAATTGATTACCTGGGAAGATGCTATGAAAATTCCCTGGGGAATAATTTTGTTATTTGGTGGTGGAATGGCATTAGCAAAAGGTTTTGGAGATAGCGGATTGGCATTATGGATTGGAGAACAACTCACCAATCTCGAAAATCTACCATTGATCTTGCTCGTTTTCGTTCTTGTAGCATCTGTAAACTTCCTTACAGAAGTAACTTCCAATCTGGCTACTACGGCAATGTTATTACCAATATTGGCTACGATGGCAATCGCTTTAGAACTGCATCCTTACTTTTTAATGGTAGGAGCAACGTTGGCTGCTTCCTGCGCATTTATGCTTCCTGTAGCCACTCCTCCTAATGCCGTTGTTTTTGGTTCTGGTTATTTAAGAATTCCAGATATGATCAAAACAGGCTTATGGATGAACCTTATCTCCATCATTATCATAAGCCTTATCATTTATTTTGTGTTACCGTATTTATGGGATTTTGATCCTAAAGTGACTCCAGATAAATTTCTTAGGAATTAGTCCTTATCTTTCAGCTCTTCTTTAAGATTGGTGTTTTTCTTCAGAAAATATTTAGGACTTACGCCATATTTTTCCCGGAATATTTTTAAGAAATAACTTCGGTTATTAAGTCCAATAGCGGTTACAATTTCTGAAATATTCTTTTCTGAAAGGTTCAGCATTTCTTTGGCGGCTTCCAACTTAACATGCTGCATATATTTATTTACGGTGAGATTATAAACATATTTAAAACCTTCCTGCAGTTTGTTTACATTGGTTCCGGCTTCCTTAGCGAGAGACTCAACGGTATGCTTAGTACTTAGATCGCCCTGAATACGTTTTGCAACGTAGTCTACTTTCTGAATATCAGATTTTCTTAAGATCTGAGGGAGATTTTCGCTATTTTCATCATCTTCGTATTGAGCTATTTGTATTACCAGCATTTCAAAGGCTTTACCTTCAAGAAGCAGGTTCCTTAAAAAGCCTGTATAATCCCTGGTATTAATATCGTCCATAAGATCGGCCGCCTTGATACTGTAATTCCCCTGATAGAAGAATTGATTCTTAGAAACCGCATCTTTGAAGAGTTCTTTTAAAGTAGGATCCAGATCCTTGAAATCATGATTGGAACGATGTGAAAATATCGACCGTATTATTTCCAGACGGGAAACGTGTGCTGAAACATTTTGTTTGAAGTACAACACGTGACCATCATAACCATTACTACTTACTACTATGTTTTGGTAGGTATCTATCTTATGGATTTTCTCAAATTTTTGAAAAGAATGTCCAACCTGCCCTTCAGAACAGAATATAAACTTTAAAGGATGTACCGTATTAATGAGAAATGTATTTCTACGTCTTCAAAGAATTTACAATTATAGGTAACGTAACCAATTCCTGAATCAAAACTACATCCTCTTATATAACCTTCACCTATATTCTCTGGTATATCTACTGTGAATTTTCCGGTACTGTCTTCAACCTCTGTATCTAGAGATTCAGCAATGTCTTTCAGGATTTCGTTTACCGGTAAAGTTTTGACATCTATTCTCATATTTTTAACCAAGCTAAACTCCTATTTAAGTTAAGCGTTTTAACAGATATTTTTAAGTGTGTGTGGCGTAAAATTATAATTTGTGAGAAAAAGTAAAGAATATATCATTTAATGAGGCAATTGTAATGCGAAAAACGTTAGTATAGCCTCCTGTGTGCATTCAAAACACCCTTTTTTACTGACTTTTCTGAAATTTTGACTCGAATCTCTGCTTCTTAATCAAGTGTTAAAACTTCTGGCAGCTTTTTAAAAGCTTTAATTTTGGGTAATTTCAGGCCTCGTCTTTATCTTACTATAAAATTGTAATTCAAATTAGGAAAGTAAATCTGTGTGATCGCTAATTCCGTAAATATTTCAAAAGAACCAATAACATTATAAAATATATTTTATGTCTAAAAATTATTATGATTCTGCAGATCTCCGAAAATTCGGAGAGATCACAGAGTGGAGTGAAGAACTGGGGAATAAATTTTTTGATTACTATGGTAAGGTATTCGAAGAAGGTGCCCTTTCTGCACGCGAAAAATCCCTGATAGCACTCGCTGTGTCTCACGTGGTGAAATGTCCTTATTGTATAGATGCTTATACAAAAGACGGACTTCAAAGAGGGATTACCAAGGAAGAGATGATGGAAGCTGTTCATGCAGGAGCCGCGATAGAAAGTGGGGCTACTTTAGTACATGGTGTGCAAATGATGAATAAGTACAAAAAACTGAGCATGTAAGTTTATGCCTGTTTGCTGTACTAACTAACAAATGATAAGCTTTTATGTTGACAAAATCGCTTAAAGCCAGAAAGGATGATCTTTCCAGCTCTGAAAAGCAACTTGAATTTTTGGATGAAGGAATTTTTCAAGAAGGAGAACTGCCAAAGTTCAAAGATAAAATTGCCGAATCAGGTAAATTCCCCCTGAAACCTAAAAAACTTGAGATACTTCAAATAAATCTGGGTTATATGTGTAACCAGGTTTGTTCGCATTGCCACGTAGATGCAGGCCCCGACAGGAAAGAGATCATGACCGTGGAAACCATGAAACAGTGCCTTGAGGTTATTAAAAATACCGAGGCGCATACTCTGGACCTTACCGGAGGAGCACCGGAAATGAATCCTGATTTTAGATGGTTTGTTGAGGAAGCTTCAAAGGCCGGGATTAAGGATTTTATTGTTCGCTCTAATCTTACCATTATTCTCGCAAACAAGAAATATCATGATTTGCCTGAGTTCTTTAAAAAACATAATGTTCATGTAGTATCATCTCTTCCTTTTTATAAAAGAGAGAAAACTGATAAACAGCGTGGAAGCGGAGTGTTTGACAAATCAATCAAGGCACTTCAAATGTTGAACGAGGTGGGTTATGCCCGGGAAGGAACTGGTTTGAAACTGGACCTTGTTTATAATCCATCGGGAGCATTTTTACCTACCAACCAGGAAGCTATGGAACATGATTTCAAGGTAGCTTTAAAAGAAGATTTTAATATAGATTTTAATAACCTTTTTTCTATTACCAATCTGCCAATCAGCAGGTTTCTGGAATACCTTATAGCATCTGATAATTACGAAGACTATATGTACGCGCTTGTGGATGCCTATAATCCGGCCGCGGTGGAAAATGTAATGTGCACCAATACAATTTCAATTAGCTGGGATGGGTGGCTTTACGATTGTGATTTTAACCAGATGCTCGATCTTAAAGTTGACAGCAAGGTGAAGCATATTAGTGATTATAACGAAGATCTTTTAAATGATAGAAAAATTATTATCTCACAGCATTGTTATGGATGTACGGCCGGAGCAGGCAGTAGCTGCCAGGGAAGTGTTACTTAAATTAAAGCGTAGCTTGCCTCTAATTATTATTTTCCTTTTTAGCACAACCATCATGAAGGCTCAGAGTGATATTGATAAACTTCTATTAAAGTATAATAATTCTAATATTCCCTATATCTCTGCGGAAGAACTTAGAATGCTTCAGTTAGATGAGAAAGTATTAATTCTTGACGCACGTGAACTGGAAGAATTTAAGGTGAGCCACCTTAAAAATTCCATCTGGGTTGGGTATGAGGATTTTAATATGAAAAGAGTAAAGGAATTCTCTAAGAACCAACCCGTAGTGGTTTATTGTTCTTTAGGGATCCGCTCTGAAAATATCGCTAAAAAACTGGAAAACGTAGGTTTTAGTAATATCCAGAATCTGTATGGAGGTATTTTTCAGTGGAAGAATAAGGACTTTCCTGTTATAGATTCCACCGGGAATACTACCGAAAGAGTTCATGCGTACTCAAAGCACTGGTCCCAATATTTAAATAATGCTGAAAAAATATATTAATGGTTGAGAAAAACCTGTTGCTGATTTTTGCAAAAAATCCTGTGATCGGAAAGGTCAAGACCAGAATAGCAAAACACCTGGGCAAAAAGAAGGCCCTTGATATTTATAATTTTCTTTTAGATCATTTGGTGGAAATCACTACTCCTGTAGATGTTGTTAAACAGGTGTATTATTCTGAAGAAATCCAGAAAAACGATATTTGGGATAACAGTAAATACGCAAAAAGAAGTCAGGAAGGTATTGATCTTGGTGAACGAATGTGCAATGCCATTAAGAATGGATTCAATGAAGGTTTTGGAAATATCATTCTTATAGGCAGCGATATTTATGATCTTAATAAGGATATAATCGAAAATGCTTTTCAGGAACTGGAAAACCATGACTATGTATTAGGTCCCGCACAGGATGGGGGATACTATTTAATAGGAATGAAATCCTTAAATTCGGAGGTGTTTAAAAATAAAAAATGGGGGACTTCCAATGTTCTTAAAGATACTCTGAATGATCTGAAAGGAAAAGATTTAAAAATCCTTGAAACCCTTAACGATGTGGATGTATTTGACGATATCAAAGATCATCCTGCTTTTCAAAAATTTATAAACTTATGACAGACAAAATTAGTGAATCTGTAGATTATCTAAGAGCTAAAGGATTCGGAGAACCGGAAGTGGGAATAATTTTAGGTACCGGTCTCGGGAAAATTCTTGATGATATAAAAATAGAAAAAGAAGCCAGTTATAATCACATCCCCTATTTTCCTACCGCGACTGTTGAATTCCATAAAGGGAAACTTATATATGGTACTCTTGAAGGAAAAAAAGTGGTGGTGATGCAAGGCAGATTTCATTTGTACGAAGGTTACAGTCTTTTTGACGTTACATATCCGGTGCGGGTGATGAAACGTATGGGGATTAAAAAACTATTGGTTTCCAACGCTTCCGGAGCTATTAATCTTGACTTTAAAAAAGCTGAATTAATGCTGATTGATGACCATATTAATCTTCTGGGAGGATCGCCCCTGGCATTTCTCGGCGTGGACAAACTCGGGGAGAGATTTGTAGACATGAGTGAGCCATATGATGCCGGCATGAATTCTATTTTCGAGGAAACGGCTGAAAGGCTTGGAATTACCTTGCATAAAGGTGTCTACGCTTCGGTGTTAGGGCCACAACTTGAGACAAGGGCAGAATACCGGTATTTGAAAATAATCGGCGCAGATGCCGTAGGAATGAGCACGGTGCCCGAAGTTATTGTTGCCAATCACCTTGGAATTCCCGTATCGGCGATTTCTGTGATCACAGATCAGGGAGATCCCGATAATCTTGAGAAAGTAGAAATCCAGGATATTCTGGATAATGCGGCGAAGGCAGAGCCTAACATGGTAAAATTATTTAAAGAATTACTTCAGAAAATATAAAATGAGTTATTTAGAGACCACGAAAGATGTTTACAGAGAGGCGGCTTTGACTCCCGATGTGGGTTTGTGCTGCACAACCAATCCTATCTGGGAATTACCGGGTTTAAAGATCCCGAAAATCATGCAGGAAATGAATTACGGCTGTGGAACTACTGTTCACGCCCGTGATCTTACCAACAATCCACGCATCTTGTATGTTGGAGTTGGCGGAGGTATGGAATTATTGCAATTCGCCTATTTTTCCAGGCAGAAATCGGGTGTCGTGGGAATTGATGTGGTAGATGAAATGCTTGAGGCATCAAGAGAAAACTTCAAAGAGGCAGAGGAACTTAACCCATGGTTTAAATCTGAATTTGTAGATCTTAAAAAAGGAGATGCGACCGATTTGCCAGTGGAGGATAATTCCATAGATGTTGCTGCTCAGAATTGTCTATTCAATATTTTCAAGATCGAAGAACTTACCAGGGCTCTTAAGGAAATGTATCGTGTAATAAAGCCTCACGGAAGACTTGTGATGAGTGATCCTACCTGTGAGCAGGAGATGAATGAAGAGTTAAGAAACGATGAGCGCCTTCGTGCGCTTTGCTTAAGCGGAAGCCTTTCTATTGCAGATTATGTAAAAGCACTGACCGATGTTGGATTTGGAACTATTGAAATTCGCGCAAGAAAACCTTACCGAATTCTAGATCCAAAAAACTATCCTACCGAAGAACTCGTATATATAGAGTCTATTGAAGTTGCAGCTATCAAAGATCCTATGCCCGAAGACGGTCCCTGTATTTTTACAGGCAAAGCCGCGATTTATTATGGCGATCAGGATCATTTTGATGATAAAAAGGGGCATATTCTTTTAAAGAATCAGCCTCTCGCGATATGTGATAAAACCGCGGGAGCTCTTGCTGTACTTGGCAGAGACGATATATTTATAAGCGAATCTACTTTTCATTACGATGGTGGAGGTTGCTGTTAATCATGGAGTGTAAGCCTTGAAGCAATTGAAAACTTCACTCGATTAAATTGATATTATGAAAAAGTTGATTGTAAGTTTTGCTATTTTGATCTCCGGAGCCTGTATGTTTGCTTCCTGTAACCTTATTTCGAGTGCGGGATTGAACAGTAAAGGATTGCCGGCTCCAGATGTGATTGAGGTATCTACTGCCGATCAGGCAGTTGGAATAGATCATAGCCTGTGGGATCAACTTCTTCAGGATCATGTGAAGGAGAATGGCCTTGTAGATTACAAAGGCTTTAAAAGGGATCGTGAAAAACTGGATAAGTACCTGAAAATGCTGTCTTCTGAAAAGCCGGCTGAAGATTGGGGTTCCGATGAATTACTTGCTTATTATATCAATCTTTATAATGCCTATACCGTAGACCTAATTCTCAAGAATTATCCTGTAAAAAGTATTAAGGATATTGGCGGAGCCTGGACTAAGGAAATTGTAAAAGTTGGAGATACTGAAATTTCTCTGGGAGGAATTGAAAATAGTATTTTGAGGAAAATGAACGAACCAAGAATACATTTCGCCATTAACTGCGCTTCGATCTCCTGCCCTAAGCTTATGAACGAGGCTTATACTGCCGAAAAAATTGACGGGCAACTGGAAAAAGCTGCCAGTGACTTTATCAATTCAGATAAAAACGAGATCTCCATAAACTCGGCCCGGCTTTCCTCTATTTTCGACTGGTACAAAAAAGATTTTACCAAAACAGGGAATAGTCTGGTAGTCTACATCAATCAGTATTCCGAAACTAAAATGAAAAGTAATGCGAACATATCTTATAAAGATTACAACTGGAATCTTAACGATATAAAGTAGTTTCCTATGATCAGCATTATTATCCCGGTCTACAATGAAAAGTTTCAATTACCAGGTTTACTGGAGCATTTGAAAAAGGTTTCTTCCGGGAATGTTGCGGAAATTATTATTGTTGACGGTGAAAGTACCGATGGCACTGCCGGGGTTGTAAATGCCGAAAAGGATTTGATTTATATTAAGTCGGAAAGGGGACGTCCCATACAAATGAATTTAGGTGCGAAGAGAGCCAATACGGATATCCTATATTTTCTTCATGCTGATAGCCTGCCCCCTGAAAATTTTGATGCTCTCATTATGGAAGAGGTTGGAAAAGGTAAAATTGCGGGTTGTTTCCAGATGAAATTTGATAAGGATCACTGGTGGCTGAATTTAATGGGATATTTTACAAAAGTGAACCATATTTCCTGTCGTGGAGGGGATCAGTCTCTTTTTATCCAAAAGGATTTATTTGATGAAATTGGCGGTTTTGATGAATCTTATATGATTTATGAAGACAATGAAATTGCAGGTCGGCTCTTTAAAAGGAAACAGTTTACAATCATTAAAAGCTGGTTGACCACCTCAGCACGCCTCTACGAGAGAATGGGAGTCTGGAATACTCAGTTGCTTTTTGCTGAAATATACTGGAAACGCAGGCTGGGTGCTTCTGCTGAAGAACTCTACAGCCATTACTGCAAAAGGATTAATTCCTGAATTTCCCGTAATATTCGCGAACTACATTTTCGGCAGGTTTATTCTGAGGTGTGAACCGGTCATTTTCAAGTCCGCCAGAAGTTTCATGCTGGTGCCACTTCCATAGAAATCCACCGGCAAACCAGTTTTCTGTCCAGAATTCTTCATATAAAACCGAAAGTGCTCTGGCCTGTAAACCATGGTTGGTAACATAATCTTCTCTTCCTGAATTCCATGGTTCCTTTAAAGCATAATCCACACTTCGGTAACCATATTCTGTGAAGAGAATGGGTTTATTATACTCCCGGGAAAGATCTTTAAGCATTTTTTTATGTTTCTGCCATCCCTCCTTAATTTCATCTTTGGCCGGCGCTACTTCATCACTAAGTGGAAAGTAGGCATCGGCGCCAATGTAATCCAGATACTGCCAGATGTCAACCTTGTCTACTTTATCCCAGTTTTCGGCATAAACAAGTTTACCTTGATATAAACTTTTAATTTCAGCGATCAGCTTTTTCCAGAATTCAGGTCTTTCGTTCACAAAATTGAAAAGTTCGGTTCCTATGCAAAACATTTCAATCTTATTCTCACTCGCGATCTTAGCATATAGAAGTATATATTCCCGGTAAGATTTTTCAAATTTCAGCCATTCTTCATCTGTTTCAAAAGTCATATCACCGGTGAACTCTCCATTGCGGAGCCATATCTGGGGCTTTATCATCACCTTTATATTATTCCTGTGTAAAAGGGAAATCGCCTGTTCAATTCCTTCCCTGCGTTCGCCAAACCACTGGCGTTCCATATTAAAATATAGCTCTGGCTGCCTGGTGTCCCGCATAAATGCGTAAGGCATAAGCGCGACTGCATTTGAGTTCATAGTTACGATCCTCTCCACCTGTTTACCTGAAAGGCTGTCTCTGGATGCGACCAGGCTTAAGCCGTTAATCTTTTTTGAATTCATAGGGATTTCGGCCTGGCAGGAGCAAAGCACCAGGAGAAGGGCCATTATGATCATTCTCGTTACAGTTCTTATTTGTAAGCTTGTTAGCATGGAGAATAAGGTTTATTTAAATGGCCACTTGTGATTCTGCCTATTTTCTGCGTACTTTACTAGATGGCATAAAAGGCTGAATGCTGTAGCGTCTCTGCCAAATTATAAAAAATTAATGGAGCATATTGTCATTATCGGAAACGGAATTTCAGGCATCACTGCTGCCCGTCACATTCGTAAAAGATCTGATCATAAAATTACAGTTATTTCTGGCGAGTCCGATTATTTTTTTTCACGTACTGCTCTTATGTACGTGTATATGGGACATATGAAATGGGATCATTTAAAACCCTATGAAGATTGGTTCTGGGAAAAGAATAGGATTGAACTTAAAAAAGCCTGGGTAGAACAGATCGATTTTGACAATAAAGAATTGCGATTTTCTTCAGGCAGTCCTTTACAATATGATAAGCTAATCCTGGCAACAGGTTCGGTTCACAATAAACTTGGCTGGGAGGGTGAAAATCTTGATGGTGTGCAGGGTCTTGTGACTAAACAGGATCTCGAAAAACTGGAGGAGAATTCTTCTTCTACCAGAAAAGCTGTTATTATAGGCGGCGGACTCATAGGCGTTGAATTCACCGAAATGTTAAGAACGCGTAATATCCAGGTGACAATGCTGGTGCGTGAGGCCGGTTTCTGGGGGAATATACTTCCACTTCAGGATGCCCAAATGATTTCGGAACATATAAGGTCTCATGGTGTAGACCTGCGGCATAATTCAGAATTAAAAAAAATTGTTCCGGATTCTAATGGAAGGGTGAAATCTGTAATTACCGGATCTGGAGAAGAAATTGAATGTCAGCTGGTAGGTTTATGTGCCGGAGTGAAACCTAAGATCGGTTTTCTAAAAGAATCCAAAATTGAAACAGATAGGGGAATCCTGGTTAACCCATACCTGGAGACCAGTATTCCGGATGTTTATGCGATTGGTGACTGCGTACAGCATCGTGAAGTTATAGGCCAGAGAAAATCTGTCGAGGCTGTCTGGTATACAGGCCGGATTATGGGAGAAACCCTGGCTAAGACCCTTACCGGAGAAAGAACAAAATACGAACCCGGAAACTGGTTTAATTCCGCGAAATTTTTCGATGTTGAATATCAAACCTATGGTTGGGTATTGGCGAAACCGAAACAAAATGAGAGGCATTTTCACTGGCAGCATCCCAGGGAGCCAAAAGCGATCACCATAGCTTTTGATACTGTAACCAAAGAATTTTTGGGGATCAACACCTTCGGAATTAGAATGAGACATGAGGTTTTTGACAGGTGGTTAACCGAAAAACGAAGTATAGATGAGGTGTTGGCCAATTTAAAAGTGGCCAATTTCGACCCCGAATTTTACGACAGTTATGAAAAGGAAATTTTCAGGAGCTTTAAAAAAGACCTGCAGCAAGCATAAGATATGAGCAAAATTGAACATAATATGGCAATGACGGGAGATTCTCCGGCAGCGCTTTCTACTATTCAAAAGATCTCCACAGGCATAGGTCTTACCGGTTTTTTTATTCTGATTCTGGCTCTGGTAAATGTGAATTTTCCGAATAAAACTTTATTTCTCAGTCTATCCCTGGCCTTAATCGCTGTGGGAACCATCATTTTTGCCAACGATGCCTACCGTGGCAAACATGCGGGAATTAAGAATAATGGTGTTTGGTTCAAATCGATGACGGGCCGTGGAGTTCTTGCATGGATTACCGGGATTACACTTACTCTTTTCTATATTGTTCTTTACTGGTATCCGCAATACCTCGGTTTAAATCCAGAAGGAGCCAATACAGGCGTAATTTCCCTGTTTGATCCTTTAAGCCGAATCCTGAATGGCGGTCCGGCGAGTCAGTGGTTTGTCTATGGTACTTTATATACCCTGGCGATACTGATTTTTGGATATAAATTCATATTAAAATACAGGCATAATCGCTATGAAATTATTAGAACCTGCTCGGTTATGTTCTTTCAACTTGGATTCGCTTTTATAATTCCTGAGATCCTCATAAGGCTTAATAAGCCTTATTACGACTTTAAAAATATATGGCCGTTGAATTATGATTTATTCGCAGGCTACCGGGTTCAGGAGTTTTTATCTTCAGGAAACCTGGGAATGTACATGCTTGTTTTCGGTCTCATTTCCATTTTTGTTATCACGCCTGTTTTAACGTATAAATACGGAAAACGCTGGTATTGTTCATGGGTGTGCGGTTGCGGCGGACTCGCCGAAACTGCCGGAGATCCTTACAGACATCTTTCCGATAAATCTCTCTTCGCCTGGAAAGTAGAACGCTGGGTGATACACAGTGTACTTGTATTTGTTACGGTCATGACCATTGCAGTGGTTTATTCGTTTCTTGGAGATAAATCAGGGGATTTCTGGTTGACTAAAGATGTTTTTCTGTGGGGTTGTGCGGTTTTATTAAGCATTCTTTTTGCCCTTATCATGATATTTAAAAGGCAGGAACTCGCGAAAGACGCTAAGATTGGCGCGATATCTTATTTTGTGATCATAATTTCTATCATCTCGATAAATTATTTAAGCGGGAATTATAAGATATTTTTCTTCGATGCTTATAAACTTAGAGAATGGTACGGTTTCCTTATTGGAGCTGCTTTCTCAGGTGTAATAGGAGTAGGTTTTTATCCAATTTTCGGGAATCGTGTGTGGTGTCGTTTTGGTTGCCCGATGGCTGCGATTCTTGGAATGCAGCAGCGCCTGTTTTCTAAATTCCGAATCACTACCAATGGGGGACAGTGTATCTCCTGTGGAAACTGCTCGGTTTATTGTGAAATGGGAATAGATGTCAGGGCATACGAGCAGAAAGGTGAAAATATTGTTCGCTCAAGTTGCGTGGGTTGTGGAATCTGCTCTGCAGTTTGCCCCCGGGGAGTTTTAAAACTTGAGAACGGACCGCGGAATAACAGGATTAAA
>JAGXII010000051.1 GCA_024635735.1 Christiangramia sp.
CTATAAAGCAGTACAACGCGAAACCGGTGCTCTGGCAATAGGACCGATGCTTCAGGGGCTCAACAAACCGGTGAATGATCTCAGTCGCGGCTGTACCGTTGACGATATCTTCAATACCGTAGTTTTAACCGCTATTCAGGCACAAGGAATCTAGTTAGATGTGCAAAATGAGATATTGTCAAAATGATGGTCACTTTGAATTTAATTCAGTGCATTTCAGAATGAGAATCCTTACCGCACTCTAAAAACGGATAACAAAAACAAGAAATCGCAATAACCAAAATGAAAAATATACTTGTTATAAATTCGGGAAGTTCTTCACTGAAATTTCAACTTATTCAAATGCCTTCGGAAAAGGTAATGGCTTCGGGCATGGTGGAGCGAATTGGCCTTGAAGGAGCCAAAGCACATTATAAAACCGATGATTCCTCTACCACCAAAGAACTTGAGATCCCCGATCATGCCGTGGCCCTGAAGACGGTGACCGACCTTTTGATGGATGAGAAAAGAGGGGTGATAGAGACTCCTGATGATATCAACGCTATTGGTCACCGGGTGGTGCACGGCGGCAACACTTTTTCGAAAACCATCGTGATCGATGAGGAAGTGAAAAAAGCGGTCAAAAATTTGTTTTCCCTTGCTCCGCTTCACAATCCGCCAAACCTTAAAGGAATTGAGGTAGCCGAAAAATTATTCCCAAAAGCCAAACAAGTTGCGGTTTTCGATACTGCCTTCCACAGTACTATTCCGCAGAGGGCCGCACAATATGCTATTCCTACTTCATTTTATGAAGAAGACCACATCCAGGTGTATGGATTCCATGGAACGAGTCATAAGTATGTAACCGGGCAGGCCCAGGAATACCTAAAAAAAGATAAATTAAAGATCGTAAGCATTCACCTTGGAAACGGCTGCAGTGTTACTGCTGTTAAAGATGGAAAAAGCATCGACCATTCCCTTGGCTTTGCCCCGGTAAACGGTCTAATCATGGGAACCCGCAGCGGCGATATAGACCAGTCGGTGATCTTCTACATGATCGGGCATCTTGGTTATACTCCTCAGGAGGTAAGTGATATTCTTCACCATAAAAGTGGCATGTATGGCCTCACCGGCTATAGCGATCTTCGGGATATCGAGGAGCAGGCTGACAAGGGTAATAAACACTGCCAGCTCGCCCTTGAGATGAATGCCTATCGCATCAAGAAATATATCGGTGCCTATGCCACCATCATGAATGGTTTAGATGCAGTGGTCTTTACCGCGGGGATTGGCGAAAATAGCAATGTTATCAGGAAACTTGTGTGTGACAATATGGATTACCTCGGGATCGAACTGGATAACACGAAGAACAGTCTTCGGTCTAAAGAGATCCGCCAGGTCAGCACAGATGCCTCAAGAGTGAGAGTGCTTGTAATTCCCACCAACGAGGAACTGGAAATCGCTAAACAGGTAGAAGCTTTGGTCTCAGAAAATAAAGAAAGGTAAAGACCGGGAAAGTAAAAACTAAGTCATTCTGAACTCATTTCAGAATGACTTATTCATTAGTCATTGGTGAAAAAATCGTCACTAAAACCTATAAGATATAATTTCTCCTTCGCTCTGGTAACAGCCGTATAAAGCCATCTTAAATATTCCTTTCCCACTCCGTTTGGCAAATAAGGCTGTTCGATAAAAACTGTATTCCATTGCCCACCCTGCGATTTATGGCAGGTGATGGCATAAGAAAACTTGATTTGTAAGGCATTGAAATACTTGTTATTCTTTACCTTCAGGAATTACTTATATTTTGAACTCTCTCCGGCATAATCCTTTTTTACCTCTTCATAGAGCTTATTTGATTCTTCATATGTTAGAGAAGGGGTGTTACTGGTTAGAGTATCTAAAAGAATAACGGTTTCAAATGGTCTCATTTTGGGATAATCTACCATTTCGACTTTTACTTCAGCAAATCTAAAGCCATATAACTCTTTAAATGAGAAGATTTCCAGGACTTTCATAATATCTCCATTTGCAATAAAACCAGCCTCACTGGTTGGTTTAAGCCAGAAATAGTTATTCTTCACCACCATTAAATAATCTCCCGCAGAAATTTCCTCTTCCTGAAATAGTATTCGGGACCTGATTTGCTCATTGTACATATTAGCGCGCTTATTGGAACGCACAATAATACTCGTCTCTTCATAACCCAGACTGCTGTAGGAATCCTGAATAGCGTCCATGATCTCATACCCATCAATTAACCGGATAACATCGGCATTGGTTGATAGCTCAAATTGAAAGCTTTCATAGAACTCTTCCTGAAGACTTTCCCTAATTAAAGTAGCATTACGAAGAATATCACTTTCTTCGCTTTGGCGAACTACTTCATCCAGTTCAATGAAAGACACCTCCTTGTTGTAATTCATCTCCAGTTTTTGTTCCTCAAGAGCCGGACTCAAATCCATTTTTACCGGTGGTAACTGGGCAGTGTCTCCAATAAGAATCAACTGACAGTTATGTCCCTTGTAAACGTATTCGATCAAATCGTCCAGAAGAGAGCCATTTTCAAAAAGTTTTGAATTTCCACCATCATCAGAGATCATTGAGGCCTCATCTACTATAAATAAGGTATTTGTGTGCTTGTTGGGCTGTAGAGTGAATTGAACTCCTCCTCCACTGGATTTTTTTGGGAAATAGATCTTTTTATGAATAGTAAAAGCTTCCTTACTGGAGTAATTGGAAATTACTTTTGCAGCACGACCCGTGGGAGCAAGCAATACTCCACTCTTTTTTATTTCCCAAAGATTCTTAACTAAAGTACTGATTATGGTAGTTTTACCGGTACCGGCAAAACCTTTTAGAAGAAAAAGTTTATCCTTTCCACCCTCTACCACGAACTTTGAAAGCATCTGTAGCGCTATATCCTGTTTACTGGTTGCAGTAAATCCAAGATCATCAACAAGTAATTTAAAGAAGGAGTCCGGAGTGGGTTTTTCCATAGAAAGTGCATAAAATCTCAAAGATAAGAATGGATTTTTATGGCAGAAACTTTTACGAATAAAAAAAAGTTGTAGATTTGTCGTTAACGTTTAACCTTCAAATTAAAACATAAACTTTAAAAGCATGAGATTTGTAATACAGATACTTCTTTGGGTAGTGATTATCTTCCTGGCATATCTTACTTTCAACGCGGTTTACGAGCCAATCCAATTCAACAAAATAAAAGAAAAGAGATACGCTAAAGTAATTAACAATCTTAAGGATGTCAGAGCGGCAGAGTTAGCTCATAAAGAAGTAACTGGACGTTTCGCAGGAGACTGGGATAGCCTGGTTAGATTCCTTGATACTGCCGAATTCGCTATCACTCAACGTCGTGACACTACTTTCCTTGATGAAGAATACAAAAAAACCTATGGTGTTGACCAATATATTGAAAGCGTTGTGATAGATACTTTAGGCTTCGTTCCGGTTAAAGACTCTTTATTCAAAGGTAAGGAAGAAAGATATCGTACAATGATGAACGTTCCAATTGAAGGTGTAAATACTAAATTTGACCTTAGTGCCGGTACGGTCAAAAAAGGAGATAACAGTATCCCTGTTTTTGAATCCAAAGTCGCTAAAGCCAAAGTTCTTTACGATCAGGACAGAACGCTTGTACTTCAGGAAAATGAAATCCAATCTGTTGACGATGTTAACGGAAGATATATTAGTGTAGGTTCTATGAGCGAGGTCAATACCAGCGGTAACTGGCCAAAAGTTTATGGTGACAACGAGTAATCAAAACACTTCATATAAGAAACTGTCCATTCAGGTAAGCTTGAATGGACTTTCTTTTTGTACCCTAAATCAAAAGGAAAACAATATTGAGTTTTTTAAAAAGATAGATTTTGGAAAACAAATGGATCCCATAAAGCTCCTTTCAAAAATTGAACTGGAATATGAAAAAGAACCGGAACTTAATATCCCTGTGGATGAAGTAAGCCTGGTATTCAAAAATTCTCTTTTTAGCCTGGTACCAGAATCCCTTTTTGATGAAGATCATGCTTCCAGCTATTTAAAATTCAACACTAAAATCCTTAAAACCGATTTTATTGCATTTGATAAACTTGAAGCGGGTATCGTAAACGTGTATATTCCCTACGCCAATATTACCAATTACTTTTTTGATAAATATGGGGAGTTTGAGTATCGCCACAGCCTTAGTGTTTTAATTGATTCTTTATTGAAACTGCCGTCTTACGAAGAACCTAAGTTTTATATTCATGTTCACGGTAACTCCTACGAGCTTGTAGTGATAAAAAACGGAAATCTTATTCTGGCGAATAGTTTTGAATATGACACTAAAGAAGATTTTCTTTATTACATATTATTTACCGCAGAGCAGCTAGACATGGATCCTATGGATTTTGAATTAGTATTGCTTGGAGAAATAAAAAAGGATTCAGAAGAATATAAAATGGCCTGGAATTATATAAATAATATAAGTTTTTTGGGCCCTTACCACAGTTTCAATTTTCAAACTGAGAATAAACCGGAAGATGACCTTTCGGAATATCTGCTTTTAAAATCGTTTTAATGAGAATTATTTCCGGAAACCATAAAGGAAGAAGAATTATCGCGCCTCAAAAGTTACCTGTAAGGCCCACCACTGATGTGGCCAAAGAAGCATTATTCAATATTCTCAATAACTACTACTCCATTGCAAATATCAAGGTAATAGATCTATTTTCAGGAACCGGAAACATATCTTATGAATTTGCCGCACGTGGCTCAGAAAATATCACTGCTGTAGATGCCAACTATGATTGCGTGAAATTTATAAAGAAAACATCTGCAGAACTTGAATTTCCAATCACTACTATAAAAAGTGATGTCTTTAAGTATCTCGAGAAAGCACCTGTAAAGGCCGACATCATTTTTGCAGATCCTCCTTATGACCTGGAAAAGGAGAAATTTGCCAGAATTGTTGGACTAGTTTTTAAAAATGTTATATTAAAGGAAGAAGGGATGCTAATTATTGAGCACTCTAAACACACCGACCTTTCAGATCTCGAAAGGTTTAGAGAAAGCCGCAAATACGGAAGCAGTGTTTTCAGTTTTTTCGAATAAAAATAATAGCTATGACCAGGAATGTTTCCAAGACTTTAGATCTGGAATTCACTCATTTGGAATTCTATTCAGACTATGTTATATCTACAGTTAAAGAAGATTCAATACTCGAAGAAGATCATTTAGAAAAGCTAATGGATGTTTGCGTCAACCACTTTGAGGAAAAACCCTTTGTATATATTGCGAATAGAAAATTCAACTATAATGTGAATCCTCTCGTATATTTGAATTTGTTTAAAATTGAAACTCTAGAAGCTATTGCAGTAGCTAGTGACAATAAATCCGCACTTAAAACCGCGATTTTTGAGAAGCATTTTTCACGGATTCCTTTTGAAATATTCCACGAATTAAAGGAAGCTCAAATATGGGCTGAAAGAATATTAAATGAATAAAAATTGCCGAAGTCTTCTCTCCTGTTTTTTATTGTTTTAATTCAAATCTCTTTTCTGTCATTTTCTGCAAAATCTCAGGGCTTTAAAATTATATGGGCAGATGAGTTTAATAGCGAAGGAAAACCTTCTTCACAGAATTGGAATTACGAAACAGGTTTTATTAGAAACCTTGAGGAACAGATCTACACGAAACGTAAAAAGAATATCCGGGTCAATAAAGGAAATCTGGAGATCATCGCATTAAGAGAAAAGTACCGGAACAGGAAATACGATCTGAATATTAAAAATTACAGAATCAATACTCCTTATGCAGAATATACTTCAGCCAGTATAAACACCAAAGACAAATTTGAATTTAAATATGGCCGCGTGGAGGTTAGGGCTAAATTACCAAAAGGACTAGGCGTATGGCCGGCTATTTGGATGTTAGGGGCTAATTTCGACGAGATCGATTACCCTAAAGCTGGTGAAATTGATATTATGGAACATGTGGGAAAAGAACCAGACAAAATTCATGCTACCGTACACTATTCAGGTAGTAAGGGAATAAAATCGGATGGCGGAACCCAAACCATTTCAGATCTTTCTAAAGACTTTCATGTGTATTCGGTAAGCTGGTCGCCAGAAAAAATTGAATTTTTAATTGACAATGCTGTTTTTCATAGCTTTAATATTGAGGAAGCCGGAAAAGAAAATAACCCCTTCAGGAAGCCCTTTTACCTAATTATAAACCTGGCTCTTGGCGGAAACTGGGCAGGAAAACCAAATCCAGATATTTTCCCACAAAAATTTTTAATTGATTATGTTAGGGTTTATAAAAAGCTGGAAAAATAAAAAAACAGGCCTGTAAGCCGGATTCTGTCTCCCGGTTAAGTGACCGGGATCCTTATCATTTATCTGAAATTGATGTTGCCACCAATCTTTTGCTGCCTACCCTCCGGCATGCGCACGAGCAATGCGACAAAACCGGTATACATGGCATTGCACCGCATAGAGTTTACCTGATTTCACTACAGCCTTACCTGTACATTCTTTCTGCTGCACTGGTCCTGATCTCACGACCGGTGGGCGTTACCCACTATGCTGCCCTATGGTGTCCGGACTTTCCTCTCAGATATAAGTCGAAGCGATAAGGCGGCCTGCTTCGGGGCAAATGTAAGTTAATTTATGTTGATTTCTTTAGGCTTTTGTTCATAAATAAGCCCCTCTTAACTGGACTTTAGGCTTGTGATTTTTATATTTGTAGTTCAATAGATTTTAATGGAGCATTTTGTAGTATCAGCAAGAAAATACAGGCCACAAACCTTTAAGGATGTGGTAGGCCAGCAGGCCATTACAAATACTTTGGCAAATGCCATTAAAAATAACCATCTCGCGCAGGCCTTACTTTTTACCGGTCCGCGTGGTGTTGGAAAAACCACCTGCGCCCGTATTCTTGCCAAAATGATCAATCAACAGGAAACTCAGAATCCTGATGAGGATTTTGCATTCAATATTTTTGAACTTGATGCGGCTTCCAACAACTCTGTAGATGATATACGAAATCTAATTGACCAGGTAAGAATACCTCCTCAGGTAGGAAATTATAAAGTCTATATTATTGATGAGGTTCACATGCTTTCAGCTGCGGCTTTCAATGCATTTTTGAAAACCCTGGAAGAACCGCCAAAACATGCCATCTTTATTCTTGCCACTACTGAAAAACATAAGATCATTCCAACGATTTTATCGCGTTGCCAGATTTTTGATTTTAAAAGAATTACAGTAACCGATGCCAAAAATTATCTGGCATATATTGCAGAACAGGAAGAGGTAAATGCCGACGAGGATGCCCTGCATATTATTGCGCAAAAAGCTGATGGAGCAATGCGTGACGCTTTGTCTATTTATGATCGTGTAGTAAGTTTTAGTGGAAAAGACCTCACGCGGCAGGCTGTTACCGAAAACCTTAATGTACTCGATTATGATACTTACATGCAGGTTTCTGATCTTATTCTTGAAAATAACATCCCGCAATTACTCCTAAAATTCAATGATATCCTGGCCAGTGGTTTTGACGGGCACCATTTTATTTCAGGTCTTGCTTCTCACTTTAGAGATCTTATGGTTTGCCGGGATCAAAGAACAATTAGTTTGCTGGAAGTAGGTGATCAAACCAAAGCCAAATATTTTGAGCAATCTCAAAAAACTTCTATACAGTTTCTTATGCAGGCTATTGATCTTGCGAATTCCTGTGATCTAAAATATAAGACAAGTCATAACCAGCGGTTATTAGTGGAGCTTTGCCTAATGCAACTGGCGTCGATCAGTTTTGATTCTGAAAAAAAAAAGTCTGAACAAAAGATAATTCCTGCTTCACATTTTGAACAATCGGCTGTAAATATTCCTTCCGAAAATAAAAAGCTGGTTCGGGAAAATGAGCATGATATTTCCTCACCCTCTGAAGAAAGTGAACTTCCTGAAACCGAAAAAGCAACAGAGAGTTTTGCAAAAGAGGAAGAAGAAATTTATTATTCCGAAAAAAGCCCTACCGGAGAAAAAGAACATATTCCTGAAAAAGCCGAAGTCTCATCAGAAAATTTAGAAAATACTAGCGAGGAAGAACCGCCTCAAAAGCTGCCTGAAATAAAAAGAGAAAAAGTTTCGGGGCTTTCCATAAAAAGTATTTCCAAAAAGAAAGAGCTGGCAGAACAGCAAAGAGCTAATGCGCCGGTCGAAAAAGTAATGGATGAGGCATTTACAGAAGAAATGCTTATCGACGAGTGGAAAAATTATACCGAAAGGCTTAAAAATAAAGGAGAAAAAATCCTTGCTTCTATTCTGGAATCCCAGACTCCTACATTAAATGATAAGAATATTCATCTTACTTTTCCGAATGAAACCATGAAACTGGATTTGCAAAGGGAAGAAAATAAATTGATGGGATTCCTTAAAAAGAAACTCAGGAATACTCATATAAGGCTTGTTATTAAGGTAGACGAAACAACTTCAAGAAAATATGCTTTCACTCCCCAGGAAAAATATGAAAAATTAAAGGAGACTAATCCCTTAATTGATAAACTGAGAGCAACTTTCGATTTAGACGTTTAAATATGTTAGGACTAAAATTACCAACAGATCCAAGATGGGCCGATATTGCAAGTAAAAATATCGAAGAGATTCTCGTGGACCATGCCTATTGCGAACAAAAAGCAGCTTCCACCGCTATTTCTCTTATTGTTACCTATCCTGAATATTCGGAATTAGTAACCGCCATGACTGCTCTTGCCCGGGAAGAAATGGGCCATTTTAAAATGGTGCATGATAAAATCCTTCAGAAAGGTTTTACCATGGGTTGGGATAGAAAAGATGAATACGTTATAAAAC
>JAGXII010000052.1 GCA_024635735.1 Christiangramia sp.
AGATGTGTATAAGAGACAGGCCATGAAGCGGTTAATTTACCGGAAGGATTTTACAACCTCAGATCCTGAAAAAGTAGAGCAGGCATATAGAGATTTTGCGCACCTAGCAGGAGAAGACCCTGCTACTTATCCCCAAAAGAAAAAAATCGAAGTCGATTGATATTTCTCTTAACATCGTTTCTATTCTAACGAATAGAGAAATCTTTACCTACTCCGGTAATTGATTTAAGAAAATTTAAGAAATTGACGAATACTTTATGATAAGTTTAATGTATTAAACATATCTGTGTAATTCCCTGAAAATAATGAAATAAAAAGCATTTTTAAGCAAGGATTTAAAATTTCAGAATCCATTTTTGAAATCTCACAGGCTAAAATATTTACTTATTTTTAAACTGATAACCCAGTGATTACAAGGCTTCCCAAGGCAATCAACCCCGTAACACATTAAATATATTTATGTTAAAAGAGGCCTTTTCGATAATTAAAAATTGTTTAACTTTGCTTCTTCAACTAATTAAACATTTTAACAATGAAAAAATTATTCTTACTATTTGCTGTTGCAACAATGTCACTTTCTATCTACTCATGCAGAGAAACTACAGAAGAAAAAACTGAAGATGCCGTAGAATCTATGGGTAACGATGTTGAAAATGCCGCTGAAGAAGCTGGGGACGAAGTAGAAAACGCTGTTGAAAATGCAGGTAATGAAATGGAAGAAGAAGTAGAAGGTACTGATGATATGAATGGTGATGGTGATATGTAGTCATCAAACATTCTAACAAATAAAAGCCATTCGAAACGAATGGCTTTTTTTAATTAATTCAAAATTCAGAAAAATGAAAAAGATATCTTTATTAATTATTGCAGCGATATTCACTTTATCCCTGCAATCCTGTCGTGAAACCACCCAGGAAAAGACTGAAGATGCAGCCAAAGCTATAGGTGAGGACATAGAGGCTGGAGCTAAAAAAGCAGGTGAGAAAATTGAAAAAGGCGCTAAAAAGGTTCGTGAAGAGATCGATGAAGAAATTCACAATACCGATGATCTAAATGGAGAAGAAGCTACAGATGATGCCAGTTAAAAAAACTATCTCCCTAAAATAAAAAAGCGAAGTTCAAAAAACTTCGCTTTTTTATTTTTCGCGTTCAATAACATAATTAACCATTAATTCCAGGCTTTCTCTATAAGGCGTTACGGGATAATCTTCCAGAATAAGTAAAGCCTCCCTTTGAAACTCCTCCATTCTCTGGACGGCATATTCCAAACCTCCGTTATTTTTTACAAATTCAATTACTTCCTTTACCCTTTTCTTATCCTTATTGTGATTCTTAACCGAATTGATCAGCCATTCCTGCTCTTTTTTCGGAACTTTATTCAGGGTGTAGATCAAAGGTAAGGTCATCTTCTGCTCCTTAATATCTATCCCGGTTGGCTTGCCAATTTTTTCAACTCCATAATCAAAAAGGTCATCCTTAATTTGAAATGCCATACCTATAAGCTCTCCAAATCTTCTCATTTTGGCGATCTCATTGCTATCAGGCTTTACAGATGCCGCACCAAGACTGCAACAGGCTGCAATAAGAGTAGCTGTCTTTTGCCTTATAATATCATAATAAACTGTTTCGGTAATATCCAGTTTTCTGGCTTTCTCTATCTGAAGTAATTCCCCTTCACTCATTTCCTTTACGGCAACCGAAATAATCTTAAGAAGATCAAAATCGTTATTATCTATTGAGAGTAGAAGGCCTTTTGAAAGTAAGTAATCCCCAACTAACACAGCGATCTTATTTTTCCATAGGGCATTAATGCTGAAAAATCCTCTTCTTCGGTTGGAATCATCAACCACATCATCATGAACCAGGGTGGCTGTATGTATAAGTTCAATTACAGAAGCACCACGGTAAGTACGCTCATTCACACTGCCGTTGGAAACCATTTTGGCAACCAGAAAAACAAACATAGGGCGCATTTGCTTCCCTTTTCTGTTAACGATAAAGTGAGTAATACGGTTGAGGAGCGCTACCTGTGAAGACATGGATTCGAAGAACTTTTTTTCAAAAAGTTCCATCTCCTTCTCAACGGGAAGCTTTATCTGGGAAATAACCTTCATAAAGTCGGTAAATATACATATTTATAACGAAGAAATATGCGGTAAAACCGACTACAATTTAAGCCGACTTGTTAGCCAGTTGTCCACAGGCTGCATCAATATCTTTTCCTCTAGAACGACGGACGGTTACCGTGATTCCATTTCGTTCCAGCATATTTTGATACATGGTGGTCGCTTCAAAAGCCGCCTGCTTAAAATCACCATCATCTATAGGATTATATTCGATTAAATTCACCTTACAAGGCACATATTTACAAAATCTTACCAGGGCCTGGGCATCTTCACGAGTATCATTGATATCCTTCCAAACTATATATTCGTAGGTGATCCTGCTTTTTGTTTTAGAATACCAGTATTCCAGTGATTCACGAAGATCTGCTAAAGGGAAAGTTTCATTAAAAGGCATAATTTGAGTTCTCACCTCATCCCTTGCGGAATGCAGAGAAACTGCAAGTTTTATTTTAGCCTCATCATCTGCAAGTTTTTTAATCATTTTAGGCACTCCAGAAGTAGATATCGTGATTCTTTTGGGCGACATTCCAAGACCTTCGGGAGATGTTATCTTCTCTATAGCCTTCATCACGTTATTGTAATTCATAAGTGGTTCTCCCATGCCCATAAATACAATATTAGAAAGCGGCCTGTCAAAATACAATCGACTTTCGTTATCTATAGCCACTACCTGATCGTAGATCTCATCCGGATTAAGATTTCGCATACGCTTTAACTTAGCGGTAGCGCAAAATTTACAATCCAGGCTACATCCTACCTGCGAAGAAACACAAGCGGTAGTTCTCGACTTCGTTGGAATAAGAACCGATTCTACAGTTAAAGAATCATGAAGTTTAACGGCATTTTTTATTGTACCGTCACTACTCCGTTGCATACGGTCGACCCTGATATGATTGATCACGAAATTCTCATCGAGCATTGCGCGGGTTTCCTTCGAGATATTGGTCATATCTTCAAAAGAATGCGCTGCCTTATTCCACAACCATTCATAAACCTGTGTGCCACGAAACGATTTATCTCCCTGAGTAACAAAGAAATTCTGAAGTTGCTCTTTCGTTAATGCCCGTATATCCTTTTTCTTTTCCTTCACGCTGCTAAATTACAAACTTAAAACCGATTCCTTCAGTCTTATTATATTCAACCACTTACAAAAAAGGCCATAAACTTTAATAAAGCTTATGGCCCTTCAATAATCTTATTTCCACTTAAAGGATCAACATAGCATCTCCATAAGTATAGAACCTGTATTTTTCCTTTACAGCTTCTTCATAAGCCTTTTTCACAAATTCATGGCCTGCAAATGCTGAAACCATCATAAGTAATGTAGACTTAGGAGTATGGAAATTAGTGACCATACAGTTTGCGATATTGAAATCATATGGAGGGAAGATAAATTTATTGGTCCACCCGCCAAATTCATTTAAAGTCTGGTCAGACGATACTGCACTTTCCAGAACCCTCATCACAGTAGTTCCTACCGCACAAACCCTACGTCTTTCAAGTTTTGCTTTATTGATAACTTCTGTAGCATCCTTGGTAATAAAAGCTTCCTCGCTATCCATTTTATGTTTGGAAAGATCTTCAACCTCTACAGGACTAAATGTTCCAAGACCAACATGAAGAGTTACTTCTGCGAAATCTATTCCTTTTATTTCAAGTCTTTTCAACAAGTGTTTAGAAAAGTGAAGACCCGCTGTTGGTGCCGCTACAGCACCTTCATTTTTAGCGTAAATAGTCTGGTAACGGTCTTCATCTTCAGGTTCCACATCTCTTTTTATATATTTTGGAAGAGGAGTTTGTCCAAGTTCCTTAAGTTTTATACGAAAATCGCTATACGATCCATCATAAAGGAACCTCAGAGTTCTTCCTCTGGAAGTAGTATTGTCAATTACTTCAGCTACAAGACTTTCGTCCTCCCCAAAGTAAAGCTTGTTCCCTATTCTTATTTTTCTTGCAGGATCTACCAGGACATCCCATAATTTAGTTTCAGGATTAAGTTCTCTTAAAAGAAAAACCTCAATCCTTGCACCGGTTTTCTCTTTATTTCCATATAACCTGGCCGGAAACACCTTAGTATTATTAAGAACCTTCACATCTGCAGGTTCAAAATAATCTATTAAATCCTTAAATTTTTTATGTTCAATCGTCTGCTCCTTTCGGTTTAGCACCATTAGCCTAGCTTCATCCCTGTTTTCAGATGGATATTCGGCCAAAAGTTCCTTTGGCAGTTCAAAATTGAAATTCGAAAGTTTCATTCCCATAGTTCCGGTTTTAAAAGCTGCAAATATACAATCTCGCAGGGGGGGTTGTCAAGTAAATGACTATTTATTTAGAAATAATATAATTTATTCGATTGAAAACTCTAATTTTTTGAGGTCTTTCCAAAAATCCGGATAAGATTTTGAAACTACTCCCGCATCATTAATTTCAAGCGGAACCTTTAGACCAAGTGGCGCGAAAGCCATCGCCATTCTATGATCGTGATAAGTGTCTACCGCGACATTCTTATTCAGGACTTTAGGAGGAAAAAGTTTAAGACAGTCATTACTGATATGTACCTCTGCACCAAATTTTTCCATTTCATTCTTCAGGGCCTGTAGACGATCGGTTTCTTTAATTTTCAGGGTGTGTAAACCTTCCAGTTGACATTCCATTCCCAAAGCCAGGCAGGTTACTGCGATAGTTTGTGCAATATCAGGTGAATTACGAAGGTCTTCCTTAAGTCTTTTACCTTTTTTCTGGAATTTTTTCTTAAGAATAATGCTATCACCCTCATAAATTGTTTCTACACCAAAATAATTATAGATAGTGGCCAAACACGAATCTCCCTGCAGGCTGGTTTTCCTGTAATTCGAAAGTTTAATTTCAGCATTGTCTGAAATAGCAGCAATACTGTAAAAATACGAGGCCGAGCTCCAGTCTGATTCCACTGCGATATTTGATGGTTCGGGATCTTTTACGGATTCAATAAAAATCCTGTCTTCCTTAAATCTTCCTTTGATGCCCGCATGTTGCATAATTTCCAGGGTCATCATTATATATGGTGTAGAAGTAATACGGCCATCCAGGATGATCTCCAGTCCGTTTTCAAGAGAGGGAGCTATAAGCATTAAAGCTGATACGTACTGGCTACTTACATTGGCCTGTAATTTTATAGAATCTGCCTGTAACTTTTTTCCGCGTATTCTTAAAGGCGGAAAGCCTGTTTCTTTGATATATTCAATATTTGCACCCATACATTGCAGCGCATCTACCAGCAAACGAATGGGCCGTTCGGTCATTCTCTGGCTTCCCGTAATTTCTACCTGACAACCTTCTTTTGAAGCAAAATAGGCAGTAAGGAAGCGCATCGCTGTGCCGGCATGATGAATATCTATAACACCATCTCCTTTTGTAAGAGCCTTTTTGAGGACACTGGTGTCATCACTGTTTGATAAATTCTGAATATTGATTTCAGGATAGAGTGCCTGCAGAATAAGAAGGCGGTTTGATTCACTTTTTGAACCGGTAATCTGTAGATTTCCTTTTAAATGCTTACCGGAATGGGAAACTTTTAGAGTCATTTTAAAATAAAAATAATGAACTGCTAAGTTACCTTTTCTTTTGGTTAAGATGAAACTGACCGAAGGCTAAAATGAATCCATATATGAATCCGCCTGCCAATTGTGAAATTGCAAATCGTATCCACATTCCGTCAGATATCTTATCCCGGTAAAAAGATGCGAAATCAAGGCCTCCATATTCAAAAAAAAGTGAAATAAAATTATATATTACAAGGAAGGATAATCCAAGCCATAGCACAGACCTCCAGAAAGATCTCTTTTTCAAAGTAGCCTTAACGTCCATTACTTCAGTTTTTCATTATTCTGATGCCGGTCATGATCTCTTTTAGCTTTGAGATCCAGCTTCCGGTCAAATGCTTCCTGAAGGTTTACTCCCGTTTGATTAGCAAGGCAAAGAACCACAAAAACAACATCGGCAAGTTCCTCTCCCAGGTCCTTTCCCTTATCGCTTTCCTTTTCACTTTGTTCCCCGTAACGTCTGGCTATTATGCGTGCTACTTCGCCTACTTCTTCAGTAAGCTGAGCCATGTTGGTAAGTTCATTAAAATAACGAACTCCGTGTTCCTGTATCCACTTATCTACCGCTTTCTGTGCGTTCGCTAGTTCCATCTTCTGAAATTTTATCCAAAACTATGGTTTCATTTTGTTTTTCAACAATACTATTATAAAACTTTTTCAGATTATAGTAGTCACTTGCTGAAAATACTGAGCGGTTAATACTAACTTCAGACTCTATTCTTATGAAACTTCCATTTTGATGGACAATAAAACTAAATGCGCCTGCATCATCTTTCAGTTTAAATAATATACTTTCAGGAATAGATAATATTTTAAATCCATCAGGAATCATAATGTTTACCAATTTTTTACGGGAAGTGGG